>JAYTZB010000578.1:0-2869 GCA_043742085.1 Polyangiaceae bacterium | reverse complement strand
CGACAGCTCGCGCGGGCGGATCATGCTCTCGATCCTAGCGCCCGCGCGTCGCTGTCGCTGCTGTCGTTCGGAGCCGAGAGGTCAGACGCGCTCGACGATCATCGCCAGCGCTTCGCCGCCGCCGATGCAGATCGACGCCATGCCGCGCTTCTTGTTCGCGTGCTGGAGCGCGTGGAGCAGCGTGGTGACGATGCGCGCGCCGCTGGCGCCGATCGGGTGACCGAGCGCGACCGCGCCGCCGCGCACGTTGATCTTCTGCGGGTCGAGCTTCGAGAGCTGACCGCAGACCATCGCGACGACGCCGAAGGCCTCGTTGATCTCGACGAGATCGATGTCGTCGACCTTGAGGCCGGTCTTCGCGAGCGCGAGATCCATCGCCTTCGCGGGCGACGTCGTGAACCACTCCGGAGCCTGCGCGGCGCCGCCGTAGCCGACGATGCGCGCGAGGGGCTTGAGGCCGTGCTTCTTCACCGCGGCTTCGCTGGCGAGGACGAGCGCGCTCGCGCCGTCGTTGATCGACGAGGCGTTGGCAGCCGTGATCGTTCCGTCCTTGCCGAACGCGGGACGGAGCGACGCGAACTTCGACGGATCGCCCTTCGCGGGGCCCTCGTCGTCCTTCACCATGACGGGATCGCCCTTGCGCTGCGGGACCGCGACGGGCGCGATCTCGGCGTCGAAGAGGCCTTCCTTTTGCGCGGAGAGCGCCTTCCGGAAGCTGTCCTTCGCGTACTCGTCCTGCGCTTCGCGCGAGATCTTGTACTCGGCCGCGCACTTGTCGCCGCACGAGCCCATGTGGACGTTCGCGTACGGATCCCAGAGGCCGTCGTGGATCATGCCGTCGATGAGCGTGGCGTTGCCCATGCGGTAACCCTGGCGGGCCTTGTCCATGTAGTAGGGCACGTTGGACATCGACTCCATGCCGCCCGCGACGATGATGTCGCGATCGCCGAGCGCGATGGCCTGCGTTCCGAAGATCAGCGCCTGCATGCCGGAGCCGCAGACCTTGCTGATGGTGGTCGCCTGGACGCTGTCGGGGATGCCCGCGCCGCGCTGCGCCTGGCGCGCGGGCGCCTGGCCGATGCCGGCGGTGAGGACGTTGCCCATGAAGACCTCGCCGACGAGCTCGGGCGCGACCTTCGCACGCTCGAGCGCCGCCTTGATGGCGGTCGTTCCGAGCTGCGGAGCGGTCAGGGCCGAGAGCGAACCGAGGTAGGCCCCGATGGGGGTACGCGTGGCAGAGACGATGAAGACGGGGGGTAGCGCGCCAGAGGACATGGTCGGACTCCTTGTAGAGAGCGCCGACTTAGCACGCCTGGGCGAACCGCTCTATTCTGGGCGTGTGTCCCGCTCCGACCGCGCCCTCGAAGCACCTCGCGCACGCCAGCTCCGCGCGGCGTTTCTCGCGGCGATCGTCGGCACCGTGGCGGGCCTGGCGGTCTCCCTCGAGGCCGCGTGCGGTGACAGCAGCGCGAGCGTGACGACCGGGACCGACGGCGGCGAGGAGAGCGGCTCCGTCCTGCGCGCCGATTGCCCCACCGGCGAGCCCCCGAACGGCAGCCCTTGCCAGCTCCCCGAGGGCACGACCTGCGACTTCGGGCAGTGCGGCACCCGCCTCGCCAGCTGCACGCGAGGGGCCTGGATCTTCGGAGGAAATGGGCCTCCGAGCCCGCCTTGCCCCGTCGATCCGCCCAATACCGACCTCCCGTGCCCGGCCTGCTGGCCAGCCGCCGTGACCTGCACCTACGGCAGCACGAACTGCGCGGCGGCCGACGCCAGCGACAAGACGGCCATCGCCTCCTGCCCCCACGGCACCTGGGTCCTCGACATCCGACCCTGCCGAGATGGGGGCGGACCGGATGTTCAGGGTGACGGCGGGCCCGACGCAGACTAAGAACGTCCGCGATATCCCATGGCTGACACGAACAAGCTCTCGTCCTTCCTCGACTCCAACAAGCTCAACCCGAAGCGTCTGCTCGCGGTCTCGCACAAGCTCGAGACGCTCCAGCGCGACGATCGCTCCATCAAGCTCGGCAAGCGCCAGGGCAAGAAGGCAGCGGAAGCCGGCACCGCCAAAGAAGGCGACAAGAAGGAGGTCGGCAAGCCGCGCTCTGGCCGTCCGGTCACGCCTCGCGCGCTCGAGAGCGCGCTCGGCGGCAAGACTGTGAGCGGTCCGACGAAGCAGCGCATCCTGCGCGCCGTCAACTACCTGCTCGAGCAGAAGAAGAAGGACAAGGTCGAGCTGAAGACGCTCTTCTGAGCGTCAGTCACTCGATGCCTGAAACGCGTGCTCGAACGCGTGAGTGAGGGAGGGGTCAGTGCCGACGCGCGCGCCGGTTGATGAACTCGTGCGCGTCGAAGACGACGACTCCCAGCATGACCGCAAGCGCGACGATCGCCATGGCGCGAACGTCGCTCCGGGAGGGCCGTCGGGGCTAGTTTCCGGCAGCGTTTTGTCCCACACGGACGCCGGCTTGAATCCCGACGAGGGGTCGCGCATCGAAGGGGACGTGACCGCCGCTGCAGACGTCCTTCCGTTCTTGCGTGCGCGTCCGACAGGACCGCACATGACGCGGGAGCCCAGCCTCGATCGCGCGGTGCGCGCCGAGGGCCGTGACGCCAGCGACTCCGACGACGTCGTTCGGCGCGCCGCTGCGGGTGAGCCCGCGGCGTTCCGTACGCTGTTCGTTCGCCACAAGAGCGACGTCGCGCGCCTGGTTTATCGCATGCTGAACGCGCCTGCCGATCTCGAGGACGTCGTCCAAGAGGTCTTCGTGCAGGTCTTCCGCAGCCTGAAGGACTTCCGCGGTCAGGCGAAGTTCTCGACGTGGCTCCATCGCGTCACGGTCAACGTGGTGCTCATGCATCGACG
>JAYTZB010000577.1:0-2168 GCA_043742085.1 Polyangiaceae bacterium | reverse complement strand
CACCTCATCGGCAAGTACGCCTACTCGCCGGGCAAGGTCATCTCGAAGCTGGAGCTGGTCGCACACGTGAAGCAGCTGGTCGTCGCTGCCGACGGAGATGCAGCGATCATCCTCTTCAGCGCCGTCGATGCGAAGGACTTCGACAAGGCGCAGGGGGTCGAAGCGATCATCTTGCGGCTCGACCCGCGCGCGACGCCGACCGAGGACAAAGCCCTTCCGCCCTCGGGTAACAAGTCGATCTAGTCGTTGGCCGCGCCTGCAGATGTGGCGGCCCTCCACCGCGATCCGAGGCGTCGTTGTCTATCCGCGCCGGGATACGTGGTCGGAAACGCCGTCATTTCGTGCTCGCGCTCGGCCGCTGCGCTCCTGCTCTCGACGGCCCGCACCTTGCGATGGGTACGGGCACGCGGTGAACGCCGCCGTCCCAACCCCCACGGAGAAGAAAATGTCGATCCTCATGTTCATCGTCCTTGGTCTCGTCGCTGGTCTGCTTGCGCGCGCCATCACGCCGGGCCGTCAGTCGATGGGCCTCGTCGCCACCACGCTCCTCGGCATGGCCGGTTCGTTCGTCGGTGGTCTGGTCGCCAGCCTCTTCACCCACGACTCGATGTTCTCGCTCCACACGTCGGGCATCATCGGTAGCGTTATCGGCGCGATCGCGGTTCTCTTTGCCGTTGGCTTCGCGAGCCGCCGCGGTCACGCTCGCAGCTACGTGTGAGGCAGCTGAGGTCTGACCCCGAGTCCGACCTCGACGACGGCGCGCCCTGCTCTCGCGGGGCGCGTTTTGCTTTTTGTGCGCTGTGCGCCGGGCGCTCTTCGTAGCCGTCAGTTGCAGCGATACGGCGGATTCGGACCCGCGTCTGCCGGCTGGCCGTTCGAGCCTGCCACGCATGGATTGGAATCGACCGGTGGCTCGCGCACGGCACCTGCCAGCGCGGGGAAAGCGACGCCTCGCCGAGAGGTGTGAGCGTGCCCGTCACCACTGCGCCGCTGAGGGGCCAGCACCGACGAGTCGTTGAACGGAAGGAGCAGCGATCCTTGGAGCTGCAACGAGAGAATGCCGTCGCGGAGGGTGCGTCGGCCCTTGTCGATGAGCCTCTGCGGCAAGGCATCGAGCGAGAAGAACGGCGAGAGCTGCGCGGCCAGCAGCGATACCGCGTTGTCGACTCCGCCGTCGAGGTCGCATCCCGGCTTGCTCGAGATGCAGCTCGGTGCGCCGAGATGGGCGGTCGCCGGACGGGTCTCGCACGTGCAGACGCCGTCCAGATCGTAGCCGATGATCTTGGCGGTCTCGTTGGTCAGGTGGGTCCGCCGCACGGCGATGTAGAACGGCGGCAGCTCCTCGCCCGGCGGAGCATCGGCTGCCGCGCTGTACGGCTGGCTGCACGCGACGATGGTCGCGAGCGCCACGCCCGCCGTCACGGCACCGAGCAGCAATCAGCGCTGCAGGTGAACGCGCGTCATCGAAGGAAGCGTATCCGGCGGCGCTGCCCACGTCACGCCGGGGTGATAGCCTCGTACGCGAGACCCTTCACGTGAACGAGTTCCTGTCACCCAGAACGGCCGCTACCGGCACCGAGGTCGTGCGCGACGTGCTCGTCGAGGCCTTCGGCGCGAGCGCGACGCCGTTCGTGCCGTTGCCGTTCGTCGACGACTTCTTGCTCGCGCGGCTCTTGCGACGCATCGCAACCAAGACGCTCGGCCGCCACGGTCTCGGCTCGCCCACGATGTCGAAGTCGATCGTCAGCGCGTACGTCAAGGAGGGCGCGTCGTCGTTCGGCGCGTCGATCGCGATCGGTGTCGCGCGCTTCGTGGTCCGAAAAGTGGCGATCGTTCTCGACGTGAAGAAGAGCTACGACGTCTTCGGCGAGTCGATCGCGTTCGCCCTGGCGCTCGACATCGCCGCCGAACGCGGCTGGGTGCATGACGCCGCCGCACCGCGGGTCGGAGCCGCCATCCATCGCGCGCTCCAGGCCGTCGGGTCGGGCACCATCGAGGCCCTGGTCCGTGCGGTCCGCGAGGCTGCCGGAGGCGGCGGCCCGACCGTCGCGTTCGGGGCCGCGGTGGGCGCGGAGATCGCGAAAATACGGCTGCAATTGGAGCCTGTCTTGCGGCGGGACCTGCCGTAGCCGGAGACGCTTGCGGCGGGGCCGGGATCGGGCGAAAGG
>JAYTZB010000576.1:0-2865 GCA_043742085.1 Polyangiaceae bacterium | reverse complement strand
CGCAAGCACGCACAGCCGGATCGACCGCGTTCACCACGCGCTCGGGGCTCATTCGCCGGAGCACGCGCGGCGTGGGCGTGGGCCTCACGGTCTTGCCCGAAGTGCCGGCGTTCGTGGCGGTCATCTCGATGTCGCGCGGAAGCCCGGCGGCGCGCGAGCTCTGGGCGCTGAGACCGCCGTGGACCTGCGCGAGGGTGTTGGCGTTCAAGGGGGCGACGGCGGCGCCGGTGCCGCCAATGCCGTTCGCGGCGGGGGCGGGTTCGGCCTCGTCGGCGGCGGCAGGGAGCGCGACGGACACGGCAGCAACGACGAGCAACGTGAGAACAGAGCGCATGAATCCTCCTTGAAGGGGATCGGGACGGGGTTGTCTAAGGATTAACCGTACGTGGTCCGCGACGGACCTCAATCGCCGTCACGCGCGCCGCGCAAGATCGGTACGGCATCCACCGCACCGAGCACACACAGAGCCCTCAGATGACGACGCTGAGCGTGAAATCGTCGTGGATCACGACCTCGTCGCCTTCGATGCTCGCACGGTAGATGCGCTGGTCGGCGCACAGGCCCTTCGGACGGAGGAGCTTGCCGTTCGCGAGGTCGAACACGTAGCCGTGCATCGGGCACACCACACATTTCTCCTCGAGCCAGCCCTCCGCGAGGCTCGCGCCTGCGTGGTTGCACGCGTCCTCGATGGCGAAGAGCTCTCCGTCGACCCACGCCACGAGCACGTCGAACGGCGGATACTCGACGCGCAGCGTGCCCTTCGCCTTCACCTCGTCGAGCTTCACTCTTCCGACGATCTTCCCCTCGCTGATGGTGATCAATTCAGCACCATCACGCGGGACTTGTCGCTGTTGATCATCGCGCCGTGCTGGAGCGCGAGCTGGCTCAGGACCATCTCGACGCGCGTCCGCGGATCGAGCTCGTTCAGGATGGCCTGGCGGGCGCCGGCATCGATCACCAGCTGGAACGCGCACAGATCGGCGACGTGGGACGCATCGAGGGTGGCCGGCATGCGGAACGCGAAGGTGGGGTCGTGCTTCTTCACCTCGGCGGCGAACATCGTCGCTGCTGCCACGAGGGCGGTCCGATCGTTCTGGCGAACCGAGACCTCGAGATCGTCGAGCCTGGTCGCCCGCGCCATGCGAAACGGTCGCGATGCGTCGGGGTCGAGCTCCTCCAGACGAAGCCGTGCCTGGCCGAGCAGCACGATGTTCGATCGACCGTCCGGCAGCTCTTGATGCTCGATCACGATGCCACCGCCGGCGATGGGGGCGATGCGCGGACGGCCATGCTCGTCCTCACCGCCGACGAGGTGGGCCACGACCAGCGCGCCGTGCGTCGAGAGGCTGTGCTTCAGCATGGCGCGGTAGCGCGGCTCGAAGACGTGGAGCGGCAACACTGCTTGCGGGAAGAACACCACCTGCGGCAACGGGAAGATCGGGATGGCGCTGGCGAGCGCATCCTCGAAATTGCGGCCTTCGGGATGGCCTTTCTGGTTCGTGCTGTCGCTCATGGACCGAAGACTTCGACGGCGCTCGCGTTCATCGCGTCGGGCGCATCGAGCGCGAGGAACGTCACGGTACGCGCGACGTCCTCGGGCTGCATGACCGCGGCGAAGCCGCTTCCCTTCAGCATATCCGTGTCTACGGATCCGGGCATCACGGTCATCGCCTGGAGGCCCGTACCGCGGAGCTCCTCGGCGAGCGACTTCATGAAGCCCACCGTTCCCCACTTCGCTGCGCAATACGCGCTCTGACGCGCAGTACCGAGGGTCGAGCTGATGCTTCCGATGGCGACGAAGCGGCCGCGCCGGAGGTCGAGCATGCGCGGAAGGAACGCGCGCGTCAGGAGGAACGTGCCCTTGAGGTTGACGTCGATGACCTCGTCCCACTCGGCTTCCGTCATGGTCTGGACGGGCGCGCGATGCACGACGCCGGCATTGGCGACGACGATGTCGGGGACGCCCAGATCGGCGAGCACGCGCGCGGCGGCGGCACCGACCTCGGCGGCGTCGGCGACGTCACAAGGCACCGCGAGGGCGCGGCGACCGAGCGCGACCACCTCCTCGGCGGCGCCGGCGAGCGACTCGATGGTACGGCCGAGGAGCGCGATGTCGCAGCCACGACGCGCGAGGTCGACCGAGATGGCCCGTCCGATCCCGCGACCTGCGCCGCTGACCACCGCGATCAATGCCCCACCCCCAGCGCGACGTGCGCGCGCATCGCCGTCTCGCCCGACGCCGCGCCGCGCAGCGCGACGGTCTCGACGCTCGTGCCGACTGCGCGCTCGCCGCGCGCGACCATGCAACCGTGCACGAGCACGAGGCGACAGCCGACCCATTCGGGCTCGAGCACCGCGTCGACGTCGGCGACCACCGCTTCGCCGATGCGCTCCTGCAACGTGAGGCGGCGCGCATGCGCCTCGACGAGTGACACGAGCGTGCCGATGCCGACGAGCTTCTCTCGCGTGTGCATCGCGATGGTCGCCGTTCCCGTGGCGGGCAGGAGATGATGCGGGCACATCGTCGTGATGGCGATGTCGCGCACGACGACGAGGCCGCCGGACGCGTGCGTGGGCGAGGTGATGACGCTCGCACCGAGGAGGGCGCGCGTATCGACCGCATAGCCGGCGCAGAGCTCGTCGACATAAGCGTCCGCCACGCGACCGCCCGTGCCTACGAGGTCGGGCTCGTTGGTCGGATCGCGGCCGATGGCCCGCAGGAAGGCGTCGATCGCGTTCGCGGCAGCCGTACGGTCGATGGGCATCGGGGCTGGCAGCTTACCAAGGGTCGAGCGTCGCGGGAGCCTGCGCGTCGTTGCCGGAGGACGCCGTGACGAGAGCGCGCGTGACTCAACCTGGCGCAGC
>JAYTZB010000575.1:0-1624 GCA_043742085.1 Polyangiaceae bacterium | reverse complement strand
TGAAGCTCTCCGACCGGCGCGATCTCGCCGTCTTCGAGCTCGTTCGCGCGCCGGCCGACGTCCATCCGCTGGAGGTTCGAACGTCGATCGCGGTCGGCGAGTCCGTGTTCACCGTCGGCAACGCAGGCGGGGAAGGCATCGTCATCCGTGGCGGAACGCTCACGCCACCGACGCCCGAACGCGTGAACGGCGAATGGAACGACCTCCGGTTCACCTCCCCCGCGTCGCCTGGCAACAGCGGCGGCCCGCTCGTCGATGCTGCTGGTCGCGTCGTCGGCGCAGTGGTCGCAGGAAATCTCGTCAACGCGCTCAACATCGCCATCCCAATGGGTGAGCTCGACAAGCTCGCTAGCGATCACGCCGATCGGGTGCGGACCGGCCTGCAGATCAAACAGGACCTCCACGAAACGTTCTTCGATGCAACCTACACGGTGCCGCTTCCGAGCACGGTGAGTGACTACCATCGCGCGGCTCGCGACGCGTTCCTCGCCGCGATCGCACGGAGCTACGCAGACTTCGATGCGAAGTACGGCGCCGAGCTCTTTCCGAATCATCCAGCGCTGACGACCTTCCTCCAGGAGGCCGGCATTCCGAGGGGCTTCGGCACATACGCCATCGATGGCAATGGCACGTGGGTGATCGCGCCTCCCGCGCAGTACCGATCGGCGAGGGCCGGTGCGTCGACGGTCTTTCTCGGCACCGTCGACCGCACGCATGGTGAGCTCCTGCTCGACCGACCGCCGACGATGCCGTTCGCGACGTTCTTCGATTCGCCGAACGCGCTCGGCGACGCGCTCGTTCGCAGCGAGTCATGGTCGATACGCTTCTCCGGCCGAGAGATCGGTATCAAGTCGCTCGGGGCACCGCACGAGAAGGAGCGCTGGGTCGACGAGCACGGGCGTCCCTGGTTCACCTTCGTGTGGCGAATCGAACGCACTCGCGAGAGCGTCATCTTCGACTGCCTGACCGACCCTGCCGGATGGGCGTGCAAGTGGAACCGAGCCCCGCGATCGAATGAAGACACGACGCGTCTATCGATGAAGCGGTGGGCGCGGCGCGTCACGTTCGGCTATTGGGGGCTCATCAAGGATTGGACCGAGTACCTCGCGCTGCCCGATGCCTACAAGCCGAAGGTCTTCAACGGCGCGAGCATTCGCTTCGACAAAGACCTCGCGGTGAACGTCGGGCCACTCGTCGGCGAGCACCTGACCGCGGTGTCGCTCTCCGCCGAGAGCGGTCTCTATGTATTCGTTGCCTTGAGCTCGTCGACGCCGCACGTCGAGAGAATCATCGACGTCTACGTCGCCCCACGTGTTGCGGGATCGACGTCGTTCGGCGTTCGCGAAGTCTTCGCGCCTCTGCCAGGAAGCCCCGACTTTCAGGTGAAGCGGTGGACCTCGTTGCAGAACGCGAGCGCGCCCTTCGACGACGCTGTCTTCGCCGAGACGGCGACCACGAATGCGATCAAACGAGGCGTCAGAGGGAGCGTAGCGCCCGGAGGCCGCGCTCGGATGCTCCTCGAGTACTGCCGAAGCGGCGCGAGCGAATCGAAGGCGGATCTCCAGGCGATGTGCGTGAAGTTCCGCGAGTCGCTGAAGCACGACGCGCGACCGTGACGTTGGAC
>JAYTZB010000574.1:0-6146 GCA_043742085.1 Polyangiaceae bacterium | reverse complement strand
TCGACGCCGGCAATGCTCGCGGCGCGATCGGAGACACGACGCCCTTCGAGGTCCGACGCGAGGCGAGCGAGCAGCCGCGCAGCGCCGGCCGGAGTGGGCGCACGAGGCGCGAGGCGAAGCACCTTCTCGTCGGGCCCGCGTCCGGTGACCACGCGAATGCCCGGTGCGAGCTGGGCGATCTTCGAGGCCGCTTCCGACGCATCGTCGAAGCGAACGAGGACCTCGGGTAGCGCGGCGTGCGCCGCCGGCTCGAGCGTCGCGAGCGCGAGCTCGATGCTCCGGAGGCCCGGGATCCGGTCGGCAGGCGCAACCGAGAGGCGCACCTCGTCATAGCTCCCGGGAGCGCGCGCGCCTCCGAGACCTTCGCGGAAGCGTGCGAGGCAGCGCACGTCGACGTGCGCCAGGTCGACGAGACGCGCGAGCGCGTCGCGCGCGGGGCCGAGGACGAGCGCCGCCAGCTCCGCGGGGCCGCGCGGCAGCTGCGCGCGTGTGCCGGTCACGAACAGCGGAACGAGCGCCGCGCTGACGAGCGGGATGGCAATCGCTGCGCCGGCCACGCGCGTTCGCAGGACGAAGGCGATCGACGCGAGGGCCAATACGACCGCGAGCGCGGTGAGCTTTCCGGCTCGCATGCCGATGTCGAGCGCGTCGCCGGGCATCGCGTCCCGCTTCCGGGCGACGAGCACCTCCGCGTCGGCGATGGGCTGCCAGCGACCGGGCCCGCGCGGTCGCGCGATGGGCGCCGGCGATCGATGGGCCGCGAGGACCATCGCGAGGACGACGAGCGCCGCCCCGTATGCGGGCGATCCCCACAGGAGCCCGGCGAGCGCGCCGGCCGCGGCCGTGCCGTACACGAAGGGCCCGAGTCCCCAGCGGAGCGGCAGAAGCGGGCGCTCGCGGACGGACGCCGACGCGCATGCGCGGACGACGAACCCCTGCTTCATCCCGAGCGCCGTCGCGAAGGCGCCGGCGATGGCGGCGAGCGCGCACGCGATGAGCACGAGCGGCACGTGATTCGGAACCGGTGACGGAACCGCCATCGCGGTGACCGGCGGCCGGAGCTCCGGCGACGTCACGCGCGGAAACGCCTTCGGGTCCACGCGCGCGGACCACGTCACGGCCTCACCGCGAGGAATGTGCGCGCGCACCAGCTCGAGCTCGTCCTTCTCGGGCTCACGGCGGAGCGTGGCGAGGGTGGTCGCCGCTTGCTCGGGCGACGCGAGGCGCGGCTCGGTGGGAGCCGACGGCAGCTCGAAGACCACGCGTGCGCCGTCATGACCCTCGGGCGAAGGCGGCGCGGTCCAGGCGAGGCGCCACATGGCTCCGTCGCGAACCAACATCTTCGTGGCCACGAGGTCGAGCCGGTAGCTGACGTCGAGCACGTAGACGCCGCGGCCGATCCCCTTCGGCTCGTCGAACGCGATCTTCACCGCGCCCGGCGTCTTGGGGTTCGGCGTCACGTGCGCGGGCAGCTCGCCGCCCTTCTCCGCGAGCGCGGTGGTCTCGGCCACGAGCTCCGCGGTCGGCTCGACACCGGTGAAGTCGAGCGTCTTGAAGTGCCCGGCCACGATCCGATAGCGAAGGTGGTGCTGCACGACGGCGATGCCGTCAGCGCCGACGGTCACGCGAACGTCATCGGAGGTCTGGTGGACCTCCTCCCATCCGCGCGCGCCGGCCGGCGACGAAGCGAAGAGACTGGCCGCCCCCACGGCCAGTCCAAGCGTAAGTAGAAGAGGAGCCCTCAGCACTCCCCCACATCTACCTACACTCACCTCCCCGGCAAAATTCGCGGCAAAAGCGTCAGCGCGACATGACGAGGCGAACGATGTCCTCGATGGCCCCGCGCGGGAGCTTCAGCGTCGCGACCGCGGAGCCCCCGGCGGTTCCCGGCAACGGGGCCTGCGAGACGAACGTGAGCGCGATCGGCGTCGTGCCCTTGGACGGCAGCGCACCCAGCATCGAGTACGGAGAATGCGTCGAGCGCTCGAGGGCGGTGAAGACGAGGAAGCCGCGGATGGTGGCGAGCCACGCGCCGTTCGCCTTCACGTCACGAAGCGCATCGGCGGCGGGCGTCTTGCCGAGCGTGCCCGCGTCGGAGGCCGTCGAGAGCGACGCTGCTGCCTTCTGCGCGAGGAGCTTGCCGTCGAGGCCGACGCCGATCCACGTGCCGCCCTGATCGGGGACGGCGATGATGTGGAGCACCAGCGCCTTCCGCGGCACCAGCTTCTTCGGCGTGGGCGGAACGGTGGGTCCACCCTTCGGGGCTGCCTTCTGCCCCGGGCGCTGCGGCATGACGTTCGGTGCTGCGACCGGCGACACGTCGAGGTCAGAGCGCGGCATCACGATCTCGAGATGCACGCTGTCCTTCGGCAAGGTGACCCCGGCGGGCATCGGCACGATGCGCATCTGCGCGAGCATCTTCGAGGACGACTCCTGCTTCGCCCACTTCGCGAACGCGGGACGGTTCCAGAGCTGCGACCAGTCCTTGAGGATCGGCCCGACCTTCGTGATCGGCTCGGTCACCTGCACCAGGTGCCAGCCGAGCACGTCCTCACCGATCACGCGGTCCGACTCGTCGCGCACGAGCGGGTCGGATTTTTCGGTGTTTCGCGCGGCGATCGCCTTGTCGAGCGCCGCCGCGTCGTAGCCCTTGCCGTACACGAGGGGGCCCGTGAAGAGCGACAGCATCCGATCCACGACCAGCTCGCGCACCGCCTTGCGCTCCGGCTCGGGCATGCCCGCGCCTTCGGTCGCCTCGAGGAAGACGTTGCCGAGCAGCTCCTTCGGATGATCGAACAGCTTCGGATCCGAGCCCTTGCCGAACACGGCCAGGTCGGTGTCGCCGGGCAGATGCCAGAACGCCGGCGGCGGCACGTCGGCGCGCTGCGGATTGGACGTCGCGAGCTTCGCGACGAAGCTCTGTGCGCGCGTGTAGTCGACCTTCAGCGTGGCCTGGATGCCGGTGTCCGCGAGCTGGGCGTCGAGCGACATCCGGTTCGTGTCGCCCACGAAGTCGACGAGCTCGTTGACGCCCGCGTCCGCCAGCTTGGCGAGCGCCGGGCTCGACGAGCCGAGCATGGAGCGCGCGAGCACGGGCAGCATCGCCTTCACCTGACCGAGCGGCTCGCGCAGCGCGGCCAGCGTCATCTCGAGGTGGATGTCCGACGGCCAGCTCTGGCGCGGCAGCGTGCGCGTCAGATAGGGGGAGAGCAGCTCGACGGCATCGGGCTCGCCGCACACGAGGCGCGCGCCCGAAGATGCCGGCGAGAGGACGCACGTCTGGTTGTCGTCGTCGTCGTCCTCGCGGCGCGCCTTTCCGCGGTCGGTGACCGCCGCGCGACCGATGCCATCGACGGTGATCTGCCCATTTTTCCCGGGCGTGAGCTTGTGCTTCGCGCCCAGCTTGGCCTTCGCGTCGTCGAACGACCGCACCGCGACCGACACCGCGATGAGCGGGTTCATGTCTCGCTTGCCGCCACGAAGCGCGACGGCGCCGTCGACCGGCTGCCCGAGATCGACGGACTCGGCGACGCTGTCGTCGGTCATCGAGCGAACGAGATCCGCGCCGCCGGGGAGCGGGAGGCGCGTCCAGGTCCCGAGCGTCTTCAGGATCCCTTCCGCCTTCGACACCCGACCCACCAGCACGAGGCCCGCGGGCTCCGGCACCGCCGTGACGTCGGGCGGCGGCTCGGGCGCGACGGCGATCGGCTTCGGCGCGACCGGCGCCGCGGGCGGCGGTGCACCTCCGCATGCGGCGAGCGCGAGCAGCGACGCGCCGAAGAGGGTGGGCGTGAAGATGCGGCGAGGAAGGAGAGAGCGAGTAGGACGCATGCGCGCGCGAGAATACCGAGAGCTCGAGCTCGAGTGCTCGGAATCGTCCGCGCCTGGGCGAGTCAATCTTTTCTCCGCCGTGACGCCGTGCATAACTCGTCGTCGCATCACCGTGGCAGCCCCCGCAATGAATCCCGCCCAGCAGGAGGCGGTCGAGCACCAGAACGGACCCATGCTGGTCCTCGCCGGAGCGGGCTCCGGCAAGACGCGCGTCATCACGCATCGCATCGCGCGGCTCATGGAGCGCGGCGTTCCTGCGCACATGATCTGCGCGCTCACCTTCACGAACAAGGCCGCCGGCGAGATGGCCGAGCGCGTCCAGCACCTCGTGAAGGATCGCCGGCTCGGCGGAAAGGACGGCGGCAAGGGCCTCGTCATCTCGACGTTCCACTCGTTCGGCCTGATGGTCCTCGGCCGCGAGCGGAAGTCGCTGGGCGGCACCTTCACCATCTTCGACCAGGGCGACTGTCTCTCCGCGGTGAAGGAGATCCTCAGTCGAACCGACGCCGGCAAGAAGTTCGACGCGTCCGCGATCATGACGCGCATCTCGAACGCGAAGAACGCGTTCCAGTCGCCCGAGGAGTACGCGGAGGCTGCGAGAGGGAGCGACGACTACGACGAGATGACGAGCGTCGTCTACCCGAAGTACCAGAGCGCGCTGAAGAGCTTCCGCGCGTTCGACTTCGACGACCTCGTCTGCGAGGTGGCTCGCCTCTGGAAGGAGCGCGACGACATCCGCGATCGCTGGCAGAAGGAGTTCCTGTACGTGCTCGTGGACGAGTACCAGGACACCAACCGCGCGCAGATGGAGGTGCTGACCATCCTCTGCGAACGGCACAAGAACATCTGTGTCGTCGGCGACGACGACCAGTCCATCTACGCGTGGCGCGGCGCCGACGTGCGCAACATCCTCGACTTCGACGAGCAGTTCCCGGGCGCCAAGGTGGTGAAGCTGGAGCAGAACTATCGCTCCACGGCGCCCATCCTCGCCGTCGCCAACGCGGTCATCTCGAAGCGCGCCGACTCCAAGTACAAGAAATCCCTCTTCACCGACAAACCGGGCGGCGAGAAGGTTCGGATGGGCGTCGCGGCCGGTCCCGAAGCGGAGGCTGCATACGTCGCGCGCGAGCTGCGACGGATCATCCGCGAGGAGAACAAGAAGCCGAAGGACTGCGCGATCCTCTATCGCTCCAACGGTCAGGCGAAGCTCCTCGAGGAGCAGCTCCGGGAGCAAGGCGTCCCGTATCGCATGATCGGCGGGCAGCAGTTCTTCGAACGGAAGGAGGTGAAGGACCTCCTCGCCTACCTCAAGGTGGCGCTGAACCGCGCCGACGAGATCAGCCTCCGCCGCATCATCAACTATCCGCCGCGCGGCATCGGCGACACGAGCGTCGAGAAGCTCTCGCAGCACGCGCTCGGGAAGGGCTGGTCGCTCTGGGAAGCGATCGAGCGCGTCGACGCCCTCGACGGCGTCCCCACCAGCGCGCGCGAGGGCTGCAAGCAGCTCGAGCGTATCGTCGGTGACATGCGGAAGAAGCTGATGATCGACCGCGCCAAGGCCAGCGCGGTCACGCGCGATCTCTGCGAGACCATCGGCTTGCGCAAGGACATCGACCACACGTCGACCTCCACCAACGCCGCGTCACGCCGCTGGAGCAATGTCGAGGGGATCCTCGGCGTGCTCACGCGCCGCGAGGGCCGGGTCACCGCGAAGGGCCAGGACGACACGGCCGAGCGCGAGCTCATGTCGTTCCTGCATTCGCTCACGTTGCAGCTGGACGACGAAGCCGAGGATCCCGGCAACGTCGTGACGCTGTCGACGCTGCACGGCAGCAAGGGCCTCGAGTTCGACAACGTCTTCCTCATCGGCTGCGAAGAGGGGCTCATTCCCCACTCGCGTACGCTCGAGGTGAAGGCCTCGGATGCGCAGGTGCAGGACGTCGAGGAGGAGCGCCGCTTGTTCTACGTCGGTGTGACACGCGCGAAGCAGCGGCTCGATCTGTTGCGCTGCAAGTTTCGCATGATGCGCGGCAAGCCGATGCCGCGCACGCCATGCCGCTTCCTCTCCGACATCCCCGAGGAGCTCGTCGAGGGCTTCGAGGTGAAGGACGCGGCGATGATGTCGACCGAGGCCATGGCGGAGCAGGCGACGAACCTGCTCGCCATGCTCGATGCGATGAAGTGAGCGCTCGCTCACCCGATCTGGACGGTGCGCCGCGTGAAGGCGGGCGCGAGGTTCCAGAAGCCGGTGATCGGGAACGTGACGTCGCCGCCGCGGTCGATCGCAGCGGCGGCCGCGGCGATGACGGGCGCGA
>JAYTZB010000573.1:0-8586 GCA_043742085.1 Polyangiaceae bacterium | reverse complement strand
CGAACCCGTGGCCGAGCCCGTGGCCGTGGCGTCCGAGGCGGTCGACGTGCCGCCCTCGCCGCCGCCGCTGCGCGCTCCGGCCGCCGCCGATGGCGTCAGCATGTTCTCGGTGGTCGTCCTCGCGCTCGTCGCTGTCGCGACGATCGTGTGGACGTTCATGACGACGCTGCGCTGACCGGAAATTTGGCCCCGCGCGCTCGCATCCGATAGCGGTCGCTGAGTCGGCGCTCTCGTCGACGCCAAGGAGTCGCGCATGAAATCGAAGGTGGAAATCCTGGCGGAGCTCCGGACCATGCTCGCGGACGTCTTCGCGGCGAAGGCATCCGGCGAGGCCTATGGACGCCTCGCGCGCGCTCACGGCTACGTCGACGGCTACATGCGAGCGCTGCTCGAGATGAACGTCGTGACGAAGGCGGAGCTGCTCGACGTGGTGAACGCAGAGCGTGAACGCTCGAGCGGCCCGGCGATGCGCCCGATGACCGAGATGACGCCTGCCGCGACCGGCGTCGCCGCGTAGCTCGAGCACAGGGCGGCTAGCCGCGCACGCTCCTTGCTAATCGAAGCGGCGAAGGAGAACGTACGCATGAAAGAGCCCATCACTCCGCAGCCGGACCGCAAGCCGGGTCGATCGTTCAACGATCCGAATCGACCCATGGGCGAAGCCCTGCTGGAAGCAACGGCAGCCTCCGGCACCGTGAAAGAGGACTTCCGCGCGCGCGAGGTCCAGGCCGACGTGCCGCACAATGGTGTGGCAGAGCGCGCCAAGGTGATCGGCGTGCTGCGGAAGGCGGAAGAGCTGATGGCCGAGGGCAACCTGCCCAAGGGCCAGGAGACGCCCCGTCGAGCGCTCGAGCTAGCGTCCGGTCGCGCGGGCCTCACCATCGAGGAGTACGACGCGCTCGTGAAGGGCGATCCCGAGCTCGTGGAGCTCGAACGCAAGATCCTCCAGACGCCCATCGCTCCCCATCGGTGATGGTTCGGTGATGGTGGCGCACCGCGCCCTGATCGTCGATCAGGGCGCGAGGATGGTCACGTCGCCGATGCGGCTCTTGAGGGCGTGGTCGATCTGCTCCCAGAAGTTCGCGACCTTGTCTTCGCCGGGCACGATCTGCGGGAAGAACCCGCCGAGTCGCGACGGCTGCTGGAGCGTGCGGAGATCCCACTTGTGCGTGGAGCCGCTCGCCGTTCCGGCCGCGCGTCGCAGCGTGTGCTCCGTCGCGTCCTGGTAGTAGATGGTGACGACGTCGCCCTCGGCGCGGACCGTCGAGTCGTCGCCGATGAGGTGCTTGCCGTCGGCGAACGATTTGCCGTCGACGGTGCTGCCGTCGTCGATGATCTCCGACTTGCCCGGCTTGCCGCCCGTCACCGTGATGTAGCGCAGGGTCTCGTCGAGGCCGCTCACGTACGTGACGTGCCACGTGCCCGAGTTGTCGATGGAGAGCGATGCGCCGATGCCATCGTCGCCGGTGTCGATGGCGGTCTTCGCGGCGCGTGAGCCGGTCTCACCGTCGACGATGGTCCGTGTCCACTGACCCTCGCCTTGCTGCGAGAGCGCCACGAGGTTTCCGCGCGGCCGGTCGTACACGACCATGCCGACCTGGCCCCCGCCCTGCGCGAGCGAGATGTAGTCGCCGAAGACCTCGGGGTACGTGATGACGTCGCTCTTCAGGGCGGAGCACGTAGCGGCGGTGCCGACCGTCACGCACGCGCTGCCCATGGCGCAGGGCGTGGGCGTGCAGCCGGAGACGGTGGGCGTGCACACGCCCGTGCTCTTCACGCAGACGTCGGTGCCGTTGCACGTCGTGGACGCGCACGGGTTGTCCTCTTCGACCGCCGCGTCCTCGAAGCGGAAGTCGCTGGGATCCTGCGGCACCTCGACGTTTGCGCGCGCGACGATCACCTTCGATCGCGTCTTGCCGCCGTTGCCGGACTCACTCTGGAGGAACGCGATGACCGGCTTGCCGGCGACGATCAGCATCTTCGCGTAGCGGCCGACGTCGGCGCCAGGCTGCGCCTTGAGGGCGATGGTCTTCCAGCTGTTGGGGTCGTTCGGATCGGTTAGGACCGCGTACTTCAGCGCCTTGTTCGTGGCGTCGTAGTAGCTGACCATCGGGTGTCCGTCGGCGCTGACCTGGAGGCTGGTCCACAGGCCCACGTCGTCGCCCGAGTCGCCCTCGCCGTTGCGCCATGAGGTCTTCGGGCTGTCGGGGCAGGTCGCGGGATCCGAGCGGACCGGGAGGCCGTCGACCGTCTTCCAGTCCACCGCTTGCTTGCCGAGATCGTACTTGCCGACGACGAGGTCGCCGTAGAGCGAGCTCTCGCCCTCGGAGAGGAACGCCGCGTTGTAGCCGGCGACCCAGATGGTGCCGTCGGACGACTTCGCGATCGACGTGTACGCGCCGGGCATGCCGTGGGGCAGCTCCGGCTGGCACGCCTGGTTGCAGTCCTTGCCGCAGCCCGTGCCGCTGTCGCTCGCCTCGCTACCGCAGGCGCAGCCCTGGCTCGTCGCGGCGACGGCCGTGATGCTCGCGAGCGCGATGGCCGCGTGCTTCGACCCGATGTGAAGGCGCGCGCCGAGGCGCGTCGCAGCCACGCCTACGAGCGCGGAGCGGCGACGGAGCGCGATGAGCGCGAGCGCCGCGAGGCCGACCGCAGCGGCGAGCGCGCCGTTGCCGTTGGTGGTGGTGCTGCCTGGCGTCGAGCAACCGCAGGCAGAGCCCGCGGCCGCGAGCGAACCGTCGGCCTTGCCGCGGATCAGCTCCTGGTGGACAGAGCGCACGTTGCCCTCCTCGTCCTTCACTTCGACGTCGATGGTCTCGGACGAGCCCACCGCGACATGCGCGAGATCGGCGACGGGGCTCCAGGCCGCGAAGTCCTTGCCGTCGAGCCGGTAGCGCGCGCTGAGCGTGCTCTCCAGGCTGACGATGTCCCAGGCGTGGACGGTGACGTCCGAGCCCGACGTGCTCTTCTCGACCTTCACGAACGGCGCGACGGCGTCGATGGTGAAGGGGATCTCGGCGGGCGTCGCGTCCTCGGTCTCGGCGGCGCCGACGACGCGCGCGGAGACGAAGAGGGTGTGACGTCCCTGGAGGAGGAGCTGATCGTCCTTGATGACGAGGTGCTTGTCGCTGGTCCACGGCGCGCGTGAGCCGTCGTCGATGCGCCACGAGTACTCGATGGCGTGACGACCATCCTCGAGCGGCGACGACGCGTCGACCACGAGCTCGGGGAGCCATGCGCGGTCCATCGTCGCGAGCTGCATGTGCTCGACGGGGACCGTCTTCGAGACGAGCACGGCGCGCGTGTCGGCCTCGACGGTGGCGGCGCCCGCGACCTTGGAGAGGTTCGCGAAGATGCCGATGTAGTCGTCGCTGCCCTTCGTGAGCTTGCCGATCTTGCCGATCTCCATGCCGAGCCCGAACGACTTGAGCGCGCCCGAGAGGTCGACGGGCTTGAAGCCGCCGCCCACGAGCTGCTTGCCGATGCCGCCGAGGAGGCCCGACAGCGCGCCGGCGACCGCCGCCGGGTCGTCGAGGATCATGTCGGCGTTGGTGACGATGCCGTTCGAGACCTTGATGTCGCCGATGGCGGGGATGATGCCGCCGTTGGGGTTGGTCTTGGGATCCTTGCCGGTCTGGAGGTTCACCGGGATCAGGAGATCCGCCTGGAACGTGAAGACGCGGACGAAGCGATCGAGGTGCCAGAGGTAGAAGTCGAGCGCGAACTTCGGCAGCGTGATCTGCATCAGCGCGTCGGTGGTGGCGTTGGTGCCGCCGCCGATCTTCACGGTGGGCGGAGCCTGCGGGCGCGTGGCGATGGCCGCGGCGGCGTCGCCCTGCTCGAAGGTCAGCGTCTTCAGCGACGGGATGAGGATGCTGAGCAGCCCGGCGCGGAGCTGGTCGAACTGCTCGCTCGACACGCCGAGACAGAGGAGGCCGGAGTTGTAGACGCTGCCGAACGAGTAATCGAGGAAGCGTCCCGCGAGCGCGATGCCGAGGTGCGGCGTCATCTGCGTGTCGGGCGCCGTCGGCGAGAGCTCGTCGGGGAGCGGAATCCCGGTGGGGACCTTGAGGTCCGCCTGCGGAACGCACTTCGACTGCGGCTGCGGGAGGACGCCGCCGAGGAAGCCGAGCGTCACGCCATTCTGCGTGCGGCCCTGGGCGTCGGCATCGAGGTTCGGGAACGGCTTCATGGCGCCAGCGGAGGCGAGACCGAAGTCGACGCCGCCCGCCGTGCCCGGCGAGATGCTCTTGAGGAAACCTCCGAGATCGATGTGCGCGTCGGTGCCGAGCAGCGTCGAGACGCAGGTGTCCTTCTTCGAGCTGTAGACGCAGAACTTGTTCGCGGCGTCGGGCTCGCTGCCGGTGGGGCAGGGCGGGTTCAGCGCGGGGGTGGGCGCGGTGCAGAGCTTATCGGCGAGGAGGTTGCGGACCTGCTTCTCGAGGCCGCTCTTCAGCGGACCGACGATGGCGTTCTTGATGAAGCCCGCGTTGAGGACGGCGTCGCAGACCTTCGAGGCGAACCCGCAGTTCGCGCAGAGCTGGACGTCGTTTCCGCTGACGGCGCTGAGATCGATGACCGCGTTCGCGACGTCGATCTTCGTGTAGCCGTCGCGCGGCGCGATGGTCTCCGCGACGAGCGGGATCGAGATCTTCACCGGCAGACCGTTCGGCATCACGCTCGGGGTGTCGCCGTTGCACGAGCCGCCCGCGCCGTACGCGGCGTGGATGGTGATGTTGCTCGGCCCGAAGCCGGCGCCGAGCACCTCGCCGTCGACGACGGCGGTGACGGGCGTGTTGTCGAGCTCGAGCGGGATGACTGCCGAGATCTGCAGGTTGTCCGGCTTGACGGCGTCGATCTTGAAGGTCGCCTTGCCGATGCCGACTGTGGCGGTGCACTTCGGCGGCATCGCCATCGGGTCGGGCCCGCCCGGGCAGAGGTGCGGATCGACGTTGACGCGCAGCGCGCAGGCGCCGAACACGCAGCCGGTCTTCACGACCTCCGACTTGCCGAGATCGCTGTCCGGGATCGGGATGGTGAGCGTGCCGCCGGGCGCGTTCGCTATCTTCGTCGCGATGGCAGGGAGGTTCTGCTCGACGAAGTCGAGGCCGGGACGCGAGACGCGCACCGAAGCGGCGTTCTCGATGGCCTTGTCCTTGGGGAAGCCGCCGGGGAGCGGGGTGGTGCCACCGCATCCGCCGCAGCCCGAGGAGCAGCCTCCGCCGCTGCACGATGCGACGAGAAGAAAGAAAATCACGCCAAACACGTGGCGAAAGCGAGAAAACATGAATCCTCCTGCGTCCCCGGCCAGCGATCCGCGCGCGCTCTCTCGGTCGAGAGCTCTCGAAATTGTAGCGGTCACCTCGCGATCACCCTGCATCACCCGGCCTATCTCGCCTGGGATGAGGATCATGCGTCGAGAGCGGGCCTCTCCGCCCTATCTCGATTGTGACAGCAACGCCCGCGCGCGCACGAACTAGCCACCCGCCCTCTCGATTGACGCACTGCGTGGTCGTCGACCGACAGGAGCGCGCGCAATATCGCTAAAACTGCGGGAAAAGCGAGTCTCAATTGCCTCGGGCGACGCAAAACCCTGGGGTTGATCTGCCGTGCAGCAACCGCCGAGGGCCAACGTGCGTCGACGGCGGCGAGCGCCGAGGAAGTATCCTCGCACCGCCATGCGGTTCCGCTCGCTCGTCACGGTCTCTGCGACCTCGTGTGTCCTCGCGTCGCTCGCGGCGGCGGTGCTTCGTTGCAGCGTGCCGCCGTTGCCGCCCGGGCCCGAGGCGCTTCCGACGAGCGCGCGCCTCGCCGGCGGCGCGGTCATCGCGATTCCGCCGGGCGCTACCGTCGATCGGGCTGCGCTGATCGCGTCGCTGAAGGAGATGCGCTTCAGCGCGGTCGTCATCCAGGCTTCTGCGGATGCGAGCGGGGAGTCGGTCGCCGAGCGGGTCTCGCTCGCGGTGGAGCTGCAGGCGGCGCTCGGCTCGAGCGTGTTCGTGGGCGGCTACCAGTCCGCGGCCTGGAACGGCCTGCCGATCGATGCGCTGCTCCAGACCGACGCGTCGTTCCGCGCCTGCTACCCGGGCGGACCCACCCTCGACGCCGCCGCGCCGGTCATCGACAAGCTCCGGATCTGCGCGGCCGACATCGGCCAGCGCATCGCCGACGAGCTCGCGCGCGTCGCCGCCAGCCCGCGTATCGGGTGCTACGTCACGCATCAGCCGCAGCTCGCCGACGGGCTCGGCGACGCCGGCGGGACGAAGCTCCACGACTTCTTCCGCGACGCCTCGAGCGCGTGCACCAAGGCGAGTCGGCCGGTCGCCGTGTCGCCGATTCTTCCCGCGCAGCTCGGCGCTCCGGCCGCGGCATCCGCCGAGCTGGGCGGCGCGCTCGCGGGCCTGGGCATCTCGTTGATCATCCTCGAGGACGGCGTGGGCAGATTTCAGCCGGACGGCGCCCACCGCGCAACGAAATTCTACGATGCGCTGCGCGTTGCGCTCGAGGACGGAACGCTAGCCGTCTGGGCCAACGTCCAGGCCTTCGACTGCGCGAGTGAGGCGGGCTGTGACGGCACGCGGCCCACCACCAGCGCCCGCTTCGACAATCGAGTGTGTGGCGCGCGCAATCGCGCGGACGGGATCATCGCGTCCGAGTACCTGCGCCACCTCGCGGGTCGCCCGATCGTAACGGGCGGTCTCGGTGGTCTCGACGCGTCGTCCGATGCGGCGCTCGACGACTTCGACGCGGCAGCGCAGCTCCGCAGCGGTTACCTCGCGTGGGTCGACGCCGGCGCCTCGTGCGTGATCGCGGCAGCGGACGAGGCCGACGCGTCAGCGCGCGCCGACGCGGCAGCCGAAGCGCCCTGACGCGCACCGGCACCCTGAAGCCCTCAGTCGCCGTCTTTGGCGTCCGCCGCGTCCGCCGCGTCGGCGGCGTCGGCTTCCGCGTCGGCACCGGCGTCGTCGCCGGTCTTGATCCCCGAGCAGCCCGCGACCGTGCCCTGGCCGTCGAAGATCTTCGCGGCGCTCGCCGCGAACGTCGCCGCGAGCCACACGCTGTCCGCGCAGCTCCCTGGCGTCTTGTCCTTCGAGCAGAAGTCGCCGGCGAACTGGATCTTGCCGGCGGGGTCGCGCGCGCACTTGTCGATCTCGCCGGAGAGGAACGCGCACAGCGATTTCCCGTTGAGGATGGCGATCTTCACCGCGTCGGCTTCCTCGAGCGTGATGTAGCCGCCGAGCGAGCCGGAGGTCTGCCACTTCGCGCAGAGCGAGTTGTCCATGCACAGCGGATCGAGCGCGAGCGGATTGAGGTGCCCGATGCACTGTCCGTCGTCGGAGATGGTCACGCCCTCGACCTTCACGTCGGTGATGGGCAGGATGATGACGCTGTTCAGCGTCTGATCGACGAAGATCGGGATGCCCAATTTTTGCGGTTCTAGAGAGTGGAACGTCTCACCTTCGAACGCGACCTTGGTGGTGATCGGCGAGATGTGCGTCGTTCCGAGATCGAAACGCGCGAAGCAGAAGCCCTGACCGATGGCGTCCGTGGGCGGCGGAGAGCCGCCGGTGGTGAGCGTGTTGTTCTTGCGATCGACCTGGAGGAGCCAGGTGAAGAGTCCCTTGCCCTGCTCGCCGCACGATTTCTCGGCGAGGCTCACGTTGAGCGTGACCACGGTGTCCTGGATGAGCGGGCCCGCGAGCGCGGCAGGCGTGGCGATGTTGAGGCGGCGGATCCGGAAGCTCTGGAGGTCCTTGCCCTTGTTGTCGCCGATGGGCAGGCACGTGCTCTTCGAGCCGCAGCGGGCCTCGTCGATGACGCAGCCGGGATGGCTCACGCAGTTGTTGTCGGAGTTGTCACAGTTCGGCGCGGGCAGCTGCCCGGGCATCGCCGCGCAGGCCCCGCCGGCGCCGAGCGCCTGCTCCGGCGACGTGCGCAGGTGAGGATCGTCACTGCATGCGATCGCGACCAGCGCTGCCGCCCCGAGGGCAGCCACGCCGAGCACGATCTTGAAGGCAAGGGGCCTCACTCGGGAAGGCCGACGGGACCGCCGGTCTCTACGAGGGCCATGAACTCGCCCATGCGCTTCTTGAGGTCGCCCTGCGAGACGTCGAGCAGCCGACGCGGCCCGATGCCCTCGACGCAGAACGAGCCGAGCGCGGAGCCGAAGTAGATGGCGCGGCGCATGGTGGGATGCTCCAGCGTGCCGACGCGTGTGAGGTAGCCCATCAGGCCGCCTGCGAACGAGTCGCCGGCGCCCGTGGGATCGACGACGTCCTCGAGCGGGTAGGCGGGCGCGTAGAACGCGCCAGCGTCGTCGAAGTAGAGCGCGCCATGCTCGCCGCGCTTCACGATGAGGTGCTTGGGACCGCGCTTGCGGATGTCCGCGGCGGCCTTGACGAGGTTGTGGATGCCGGTGATCTCGCGCGCCTCTTCGTCGTTGATGACGAGGAGGTCGACCTTCTTCATGACCTCGCCGAGGAGCTTGGCCTCGCCGGTGATCCAGAAGTTCATGGTGTCGGCGACGACCAGCTTCGGCTTCTCGATCTGCGCGAGCACCTCGAGCTGCAGCGCCGGATGGATGTT
>JAYTZB010000572.1:0-2611 GCA_043742085.1 Polyangiaceae bacterium | reverse complement strand
GTCGTTTTTTTTTCACTCGAACGACCTGCGAACCGTCCCCACGGGGTTGCACGAGTGAGGTTTGCGCTCTAGCGTGTCCGCGGAAGCCGGCCGAATCGGCTTCGTGGAGTCTCTGGTGAACGAAGTCAGTTCGAGAGTCGAGGAAGCGTCCGCCGCACGTTCGGGGTCGAAGCGTCCCGAAACGTGCAGGATGTTCGAGAGCGACTTCTTGGAGCGGTTCTCCCGGATCAATCCGGTCACGATCTTCGTGGTCTGGGTCCCGGTGACGCTGGGGATGCTCTACCGCAGCTGGTCGCAGCGCTCGCTCGCGCTGCTGACGATGAGCGCGCTCGTCGCAGCGGGCCTGCTCATGTGGACGCTCTGCGAGTACGTCCTGCACCGCTGGGTCTTCCACTGGATGGAAGACTCCCCGCGCGGCCGCCGCATCCACTTCCTCCTGCACGGCGTTCATCACGACTTTCCCAACGACAAGGATCGGCTCGTGATGCCCCTCGGGTTCAGCATCCCGCTCGGGCTGATCTTCTTCGGCGCGTTCTACGCCCTGTTCGGCGTGACCGTGGCGCAGCCCCTCTTCGCGGGCCTGACGCTCGGGTACCTCTGGTACGACGGCACGCACTACGCGGTGCACCACTTCAAGCAGACGACGCGGCTCGGCCGCTTCGTGAAGCGCCATCACATGCGCCATCACCACATGGATCATGACGGCGGCTTCGGCGTGTCGTCGCCGCTCTGGGACCTCGCGTTCCGGACGATGCCCATCGTGAAGCGACCGGGCGGCTCGTAGGCGAGCCACCGGAGAGCCCTGCTGCGGCGCGCACCATTTCGCACATGACCCTACGCGATGGACAGCGTAGAATCGACGCGATGACCGTCCAACCCCCGAGCCGTCTTGCTCGGACCCGGGTCGAGACGCGATCTACCTACGCAATGTTGTTAGTCTCCGGGGCGCGATGAGTCAGGGGCAGAAGGCACCCAAGTCCTCGGACGACGGCGGAAATGCCAAGAAGTCCGAGATCGGAACGGTTCTCGCGAGCCGTTACGAGGTGCTCCGTGAGCTGGGCCGCGGCGGCATGGGCGTCGTGTACCTGTGCAAGGACCTCGTCACGCACGAGCGCGTTGCCCTGAAGCGCCTGCGCCCGCCCGATGAAGCGAAGGCGACGCGCGCTGAAGAGAGCTGGTGGTTCCAGCAGGAAGCGCGCGCCGTCGCCGCGCTCGACCATCCCGCGATCGTTCGCGCGCGCGACTTCGGGACGCTCCACGACGCGTCGCCGTATCTCGTGATGGACGCGTTGCCCGGGCGCAGCGTCCACGAGTGGATGCACACCACCACCATGCCGTGGTCGGTGATCTGGGCGCTGGTCGATCAGGTGCTCGCCGGCCTGGGTCACGCGCACGCACGGCACATCATCCACGGTGACCTCAAGCCGTCGAACGTGATGCTCGACCTCGCGTCCACCGGTCGCGGCCCGCGCGCGTACGTCCTCGACCTCGGGCTCGCATGGCTCCGTGAGTCGCGTCACGACTCGCGCCTCGACGGCGCGCCCGAGCCGGAGCTCGCGGTGCACGCGGGTGCCGGCACCGTCGGGTGGGTCGCGCCGGAGCAGATCCGCAAGCAGGCGACGCTCGTCGGACCCGCCACCGATCTCTACGCGCTCGGCTGCATCCTCTACCGAGTTCTCACGGGCAAGGAGGTCTTCGAGGGCACCGCGCAGGAGGTCCTGCGCGCGCACAAGCGCACGCCCGTCCCCGCGCCGGCGCTCCCCGAAGGCGTGCCGCCGCAGGCCGGCGTGTTCATCCAGCGACTGCTCGCGAAGAAGCCGTGGCATCGCTTCGACCTCGCGGCCGACGCGCGACGCGTCTGGGCGCAGTTCCGACCGCGTCACGCGCCCACGCTCGAAGAGACGGTCGCGAGCGCGCCCGTCGCGCCGCCGGAGCCCTCGTCGACGCCCGAGATGGGTCGCGCCGTCGCCGCCGCGAAGGCGCTCGCTCCGGGCCTGCTCTCGTTGCGTCCGTCGCCCATGGTGGCGCGCGAGCCCGAGCGCCAGGAGATGATGGACATCGTGCTGTCCGTCTGCGCGGGCCAGCCGCCGCAGCACCGCATGGTGGCGCTCATCGGCGAGGCCGGCGTCGGCAAGAGCCGACTCGCGGAGTGGGTCTGCGAGCAGGTACACGAGCGCGGTCTGATGTGGCCGCTACGCGCGCGCTACGGCCGTACGCCGTCGCCGCTCGACGGTCTCACCGGCGCCGTGAACTCGTTCTACGGGCTCCAGGGCGCCGATCGCGAGACGGTCGAGCAAACGCTGCTCGATCGCTGGGAGGTCGACAAGGCGGACAGCGAGGAGCTCTCGTGGGTGGCGGCCACCGCCGAGTGGCTACGCCCGACTCCGCCGGGAACCATCCCGCCCGTCGGCCCGACCGGCAAACGCTTCGTGCTCGACACGCCGGAGCTTCGCTTCGCGGTCTCGCGCCGGGTGCTCGAGCGCATCGGCAGCGATCGACCGCTGATGATCTGGTTCGACGATCTCCATCTCACGAGCGCCAACACGTTCGAGATGCTGATGCGCATGAAGCGCGACAGCCCGAAGCTGCGCCTGCTCATCATCGCGACGGC
>JAYTZB010000571.1:0-1637 GCA_043742085.1 Polyangiaceae bacterium | reverse complement strand
TTCGAGATGGCATTCGCGCCGTACATCGGCATGTACGTCGGGGCCTCGCTCTCCGCTTCGAGCATCGTCAGCGGCATGCCGCCGAGCGGATGCTTCTCGTCGGCGAGACGCGCATGAAACGCCACGATGGCGGTCTCGCGATCGAGCGACGTGCCACGCAGCACCACCTCGTGAATCCAGCACGCGAGCACCTCGGTGTGCTCCTTCTTCCCGCCGAGCCGCGTGATGGCCGCCGCCAGCGCATCCTTCGTCTGCCCGTGCCCTAGTCGCGACGCGAATGCGCGGACGCGCATTTCACGTGGCCGCGGACGCTGGACACTGCGCACGCGATCTTGCGCGAGCAGCGTCAGGAGACCCTCGATGTGATCGGAGCCAGGCGTCAACGCCAGCACTTCCTCGACGTGATCCGCGACGGCCTCGTAAGGGATCCTCGCCTCGCCCGATACGTCGCAACCCTTCTCGATGGCGGCCGCCAGCTCCAGGAGATCGCCGGTTCGCTTCTCGCGGTTCCAGCGATCGACGGTGGCGTACGCCTGGTTCACGTCCTCCGGACGCTCCAGGCTGCGCAGGCTCGCGACGATTCCTTCGATCTCGTTCGGCATCGGCTCCGCCAAGGTGCCCGCTCAGACGAGCGTAGTCAACGCGCCTCGCAAGAAGTCACGTGCGACGACCACGTCATGCACCTCGTCCGGCCCGTCGGCGATGCGGGCCGACCGCGCGAAGCGGTACCAAGTCGCAAACGGCATGTCCTCGCTGTAGCCGAGCGAGCCGTGCATCTGAATCGCGTCGTCCATCACCTGGCAGAGCAGGCGCGCGACATGGTTCTTCGCCATCGACGAGTACGGCCGCGCTTCCTTGTCGAGGCCCTTCTCCAGCATCGATGCGCAGTGGAGCGTCATGAGGTTGCCGGCATGGATGCCCGCCACGGCATTGGCGATCATCACCTGGATCATCTGGTGATGAGCGAGCGTCTTGCCGAAGCTCTCGCGCGTGGTCACGTACGCCTTGCACATCTCCAGCGCGCGATCGGCCCAGCCGAGCCAGCGCATGCAGTGCGTGAGTCGCGCCGGAACCAGGCGCGCCTGCGCAAGACGGAAGCCGTCGCCGACGTCACCGAGGATCGCGTCCTTCTTCACACGAACGCTGTGAAAGCGCAGCTCCGCCTCGCGATGCTGCAAGATCGGCGGGCTCATCACCGGCACGTCGCGCACGTGCTCGACGCCCTCCGCGTGGCGATCGACCACGAACATCGATGCGCCACGCGAGCGATCCTCCGACGTGCGCGCCATCACGATGAGGAACGACGCGTCGCCGCCGCCGGTCGTGTACCACTTGTGCCCGTCGATGACCCATGAGTCGCCGTCATCGGTAGCGTGCGCGCGCGTCTTGAGGTTCGACGGATCCGCGCCGGCGCCCGGCGCAGGCTCCGTCATCGCGAAGCCGCTCGTGATCTCGCCGCGTGCGAGCGGCGCGAGCCACTTCTCGCGCACCGCCGGCGACGCCGAGCGCAGCAGCAGATCCATGTTGCCCTGATCGGGCGCATCGCAGTTGAAGCACGAGGCGCCGACGGGCGAGCGACCCATCTCGCGGAAGAGCGCGCACATGCCCATGATCCCGAGACCGAGGCCACCGTGCTC
>JAYTZB010000570.1:0-7038 GCA_043742085.1 Polyangiaceae bacterium | reverse complement strand
CGCGAGATCGGCTGCGAAGGACGTGAAGTCGACGTTGCGCTGCGCGCACAGCGCGGGGGCCTGCATGTCCTTGAAGTAGAGAAAGGGGTCGTGCTTCGGGCCGTAGTTGCCGGCGGGGTTGGACTTGTTCGTCAGCGTGCACGGGTTGCCCATGCTCTCCTGGTACGAGCGCCAGGGGATCTTCGCGGTCTCGAGCTGCGTGCCGAGGTTCTCGACGTTCTTCGGGAAGCCGGAGGCAGTCGGGAGAGGATCGGAGCCGCCGGCGAACTGGGGGCCGCCGCTGATCATCTCGAGATAGTTCGGGAGCGACGGGTGAACGCCCGAGTCGCTGTAGTTCGTGGCCAGCGCGTACTCGTCGATGAGCGAGTTGATGAACGGCGCGTCCGCGGGCTTGCCGACGATCTCCGCGTAGTCGTGGTTCTCCATCACGATGGTGAAGATGGTGAGCGCGCCCGGCATCGTGCCGCTCGTGCCGCCCGATGTCGTGGTGCCGCTCGTGCCGCCTGACGTCGTGGTGCCGCTCGTGCCGCTCGTGCCGCCCGACGTCGTGCCGCCCGACGTCGTGCCGCCACCGTCGCCCGGGTCGGGAACGGGCGTGGACGTGCCGCTCGATCCGCAGGCTGCGGCCCCGAGCAGGAGCGAGAGCAAAGGGGCGAGCGCGTGACGTCGGTTCATGATGCTTCCTCTGCCCTCGATCCGCTGCGTAGGCGCGTAGTGCTACCGCTGGCCTTTCGCCTGCGCAACGCCGGCGA
This sequence comes from Polyangiaceae bacterium, assembly GCA_043742085.1. Classification (GTDB taxonomy): domain Bacteria; phylum Myxococcota_A; class Polyangia; order Polyangiales; family Polyangiaceae; genus Labilithrix. Next base: position 6,286 of record JAYTZB010000570.1, on the reverse strand, counting down.
GCGAGGCGGATTGCGCAAACGCCGTCTCCCGCCGGTCTCTCGACGGCTCTATTTATGCGGCATCACATTCGGGTCAGGGGGCGGAGCCGTGGAGCTCGGTGCGGACGAGCACAACGAGCGCGGCATACGCCATCGGATCGAGGTGAGGCCTGAGGAGGTGCAGCACGAGGAGCGCGCCGCGCTCGATCGCCTGATGGAGTCGCTCCGCCTTCGCGCGCGCCGAACGCGGAGCCGTGCTCGCGTCGAGCGTCTCCGCGTACGGAATGCAGAAGAGACCGAGCACCCACGCCGTCTCCACGAGCGCGTGGAGGTCCTCGGCGTCGTCGAGATCACGGAGGAGCCCGGCGGCGATGAACGGCGCAAGCAGCGCCTCGAGCTGCGCCGTACGCTGCTGCGCGAGCTCGACGTAGCGGGCACGAAGCAGCGGATCGGCGCGCAGGAGCGCGGGGAGCTCGCGTGCGAAGAATGCGTAGCGCGCGAAGAGGCCGAGGTTTCCGACGAGCATGCGATGAAACGCACCGACGTCGACGCCCGGGCCCGTCGGCCCGCCCCAGATCGCGTCCGCCTCGGCGTTCACGCGATCGAAGGCGTCGCGGATGATCTCCTCCTTGTTCGCGTAGTGGTAGTAGAGGTTGCCGGGGCTGATGCCCGCGTGCTCCGCGACGTGGTTGGTGGTCACTGCAGAGATGCCCGACTCGTTGAAGAGCGTGACCGCCGCGTCGACGATGCGATCCTTCGTGCTCCGGCGCGCTGCGGTTCGGGCCACGGGCGGATTCTACGGCAAGACGTGGGTATTCCGAGACTCCACGGTGACGCGCGCCGCACATTAGAGCAATTACTCTATGCCCCCGCCGTGACCCATCCCGCCCGCCCACTCCTGTTCTCGGCGTTCCTCCTGCTCGCGGGGGCGTGCGCCGATGCGCAAGGCAGCGGCCTGCCCGCCGACCCGACGCCAGCAGCGGGCCCCACCACGACCGATCCGGGCGCGAGCGGTACGACGCCGGGCGCGATGTCCAGCGGCGGAGCCGGCTCGAGCTCAGGAGCGGCCCCCAGCGGCGCGATGACCGCGAGCACGAAGAGCGGCACGCTGCTGTTCGCGGAGAGCGCGCCCATCGCCGGCGTCGCTTACGTCTCCGGCACGCACAGCGGCATCACAGACGCGAACGGCACCTTCACGTACGAGGACGGCAAGGCGGTGCAGCTCTCCGCGGGCGGGGCGATGCTCGGCACGCCGCTCGGAGCGCCCATACTATCGCCCTATCAGGTTGCGGGCTCGGCGGCCTGCGACGACACCGATGCCGTGAAGCAGCTCGTCGCGCTCCTCGAGTCGCTCGATGCAGACGGCGATGTGGCGAACGGGATCACGGTGCCGGGCTCCGGCGCGCCCGCGCATCCCCTCCCCGCCCCGGGCGCGGCGCTGCGCACGTTCATCGCCGCGTTCGACGGCGAGGCCTGGACGGCCGCCACCGCCGCGTCGACGGAAACGTTCTCGTACGGTGACGCCATCGTGCGCGGCCAGGGCGTCGCCACCGACGGCACCTCGTGGTTCTTCTCCGGTACCACCGGCCTCGAGCGGACGAACGCCACGTTCGTGAGCGCGACGAAGAACGCGTTCGCCATCCCGCTCCTGCTCGTGGCGCAGGGCAGCGATCACATCGGCGACATCGATTTCTGGAACGGGAAGATCTACGCGCCCGTCGAGGACAAGACGTACGCATCGCCCAAGGTGGTGCTCTACGACCCGTCGTCGCTCTCGGCCGGCACCATCTTCGACATCCCGCAGAACCTCCAGACCAAGGGCGTTCCGTGGATCGCCGTCGATGGTCCGCGCGGCGTCGCGTACATGGCCGAGTGGGATCCGACCCCCGAGCTCCACGTGTTCTCGCTCCTCACGATGGCGTATCAGCGCGCCATCCCGCTCTCCACGCCGACCGGTCGCGTGCAGGGCGGCAAGGTCTACAAGGGCCAGCTCTATCTCACCACCGACGACGCGACGAAGCGCGTCCTCAAGGTGCATCTCGCCTCGGGGACCATCTTTCCGGTCCTCGATCTGAACCTCGCGGGCGTCGAGCTCGAGGGCCTCGTGCTCTTCGCGCGTCCCGACGGCTCGCTGCTCCACACGCTCGACGTCACGTCGGCGCGGACCGGGGTCGAGCTACGGCACCACACCATCGCCCGCGCGCCGTTGCGCTGGAAGGTGTGCCCGTGAGCGCGTGATCGTCGTCGCTACTGCGTGGCGATGCCCGCGCGACGACCGCGGAGCACGAACTTCTGCACCTTGCCGGTGGCGGTCTTCGGCAGCTCGGCGACGAAGTGGAAGGCTTGCGGGCACTTGAAGTGCGCGAGGCGTGAGCGCACGAAGGCGCGGAGCTCCTCGGCCGTCGCCGTGGCACCCGCACGGAGGACACAGAACGCGTTCGGTGCTTCGCCCCACTTCTCGTGAGCCATGCCGACGACGGCCACCTCCTGGATGGCGGGATGCTCGAGGAGGACGCCCTCCACCTCGACCGACGAGATGTTCTCGCCGCCGCTGATGATGACGTCCTTGATGCGGTCGCGGACCTCCGCGTAGCCGTCGGGATGGACGACGGCAGCGTCGCCGGAGTGGAAGAAGCCGTTGCGGATGGCGAGCGCCGTGGCCTCGGGATCCTCGTAATAGCCCTTCATCACGACGTTGCCTCGGACCACGATCTCGCCGGCGGTGAGGCCGTCGTGCGGGACCTCGTTGCCCTCTTCGTCGACGACGAGGAGCTCACCGGAGGTGACGAGCTCGACGCCCTGACGCGCCTTGAGGACGGCGCGCGCTTCGGCCGAGAGCTTCGCGTGCTCGGGCCTCGGCTCGCACACGGTGATCAACGGCGCGGTCTCGGTCAAGCCGTAGACGTGGGTGATCTCCCAGCCGAGCTCGCCCTCGACGCGCGCGATGGTGGCGGCGGCCGGAGGCGCACCGGCCGTGAGGACCCGAACGCCGCGCGGTGCGCCCTTGCGGACCTCGTCGGGCGAGCTCGCGATGCCGATGAGCACGGTGGGTGCCGCGCACAGCATGGTGATCGATTCTCTCGCGAGCTCGGCGAAGATCCTCGCCGGCTCGACGCGCCGCAGGCACACGTGCGTGCCGCCGATCGCGGTGACGATCCACGTGAACGTCCAGCCGTTGGCGTGGAACATCGGGAGCGTCCAGAGGTAGCGCTCGCCGGCCGTCATGTGGACGTGGACGAGGGTGCCCACCGCGTTGAGATACGCGTTGCGGTGCGTGATCATCACGCCCTTGGGGCGCGCGGTGGTGCCGCTCGTGTAATTGATGGTGAGGAGATCGCTCTCGGCGATGACCGGCCGCTCGACGGCGATGGGCGCGCCGGCGGGCGCGACCGCAGCGAGCTCCTTCTCGTAGTCGAGCCATCCTGAGCGCACGCCGCCGGTCTCGTTCTCGAGCGCGACGAAGTGCCTGACGTTCGGGATGCGATCGCGAATGGAGTCGACGACCGCCTGGTACTCGGGGGCGGCGCAGACGACGGAGGCGCCGCTGTGCCCGATGATGTACGCGAAGTCGTCGGCGATGAGCCGGTAGTTCATGGGCACGAGCACCGCGCCCAGCTGCGGCACGGCGTAGAACGACTCGAGCTGCTGATGCATGTTCGGCGCGATGTACGCGACGCGATCCCCCTGCCGAACGCCGAGCTTCGAGAGCGCGGCCGACCAGCGATCGCAGCGCTCGAAGAACTGCGCGTAGGTGTACCGCTGCTCGCCGTCGACGACGGCCTCGCGATCGGCGTAGAGCCGGCGCGCGCGTCGCATGAATTCGAGTGGCGTGAGCGGAGTTTCCATGGGGCGACCTCGCGCCCAGCATAGCGCGCCGGTCTACTCCGTCGTGGCGCTCGTGGTCGCGCTGACGTTCGCGAGCGCGGCGCTCGGTCTCGTGCCCTTGCGATCACGGAGCCAGGCGATGCCGTGGGCCATGAACGTCCAGTCCACCATGTGGCCGGCGTTCCGCTCCTCGACCTTGAACGGCCAGCCCATGCCCGCGAGCGCGCCCGCGAAGGATCGCGAGTGGCCCGCGGTCTGCGGATCCGCGGCCGACACGCCGACGAACACCGGCGGGCGCTTCGCCTTCGCCACGCTCTCGGGCTTCACCCATGACGAGCCGCCGGCGAGGACGATGTACCCGTCGACGTCGAGCATGTTCCGCACGGCGAGCGAGCTGCCGTAGTAAGCGCCGCTCGAGAAGCCGACCACGAAGGTCTCGTCGAACTTGTGGCCGACGCGCTTCTCGAGCTCGCCGCGCGCCTTCGCGATGCCGGCGAGGATGCCCGGCTCCTGATCCTTCTGCGCCGCCTGCCCCGTGGGCCAGACGTAGCCGACGCCGTCGCTCGGCCCGGTCGGCATGAGCACCGTGAAGCCGTGCTTCTTGGCGTGGAGAGCCATCGCGCGCTGCTGCATGTAGAAGAAGCCCGGCGTCTGCGCGAGCGCCCCGTGCAGGTAGATCACGAGCGTCTTGCGACCGTCGGCCGGTGCGCCGCCGTCGAAGTAGCAGACGTGATCGGAGAGCTCCGTCACCTCGGGCGCACACCACGTCTTCACTGCCGGCTTCGTCGTCGACGACGTCTTCGCGCGCGCGGGCGCTGACGGCTCGTCGGCATTCGCACGGCCGATCGGGAGCGCGCAGAGCACTCCCGTCGCGAGCACCAGTACAGCAAGGTGTTGTCGCATGGCCCGACGGAGTAACACAGATCGCATGCCGCGGCATTCGAGGCCTGTTGTCCTCACCACGCAAGGAATGCGAGAACGCCAACGTGCCTGAATTGCCCGAGGTCGAACACGCGCGCCGCGCGCTCGAAGAGTGGTTGTTGCGAGGGCATATCGATTCCGTGAGCGTGCAGGATGCACGCATCCTGGATGATGGAACGAAGCCTGCAACGGTCGTCCGCATGCTCACGGGCGCCCACGTCGTCGCCATTCAACGGCGCGGCAAGTGGCTACGCCTCGAGCTCGACTCCGGGGTGCGTGTCTTCTCGCATCTCGGGATGACCGGCAAATGGGTGCTCGCACGTGCGGCCGACGCCACGTCGAAGTTCGAGAAGGTGCGCTTCGACGTGAGCGCGGCGAGGAAGAAGCGGAGCGTCCGCTATCTCGATCCACGCCTCTTCGGGCGCTTCGTGGTGGTCGCGAAGAAGGACGCCGATCTGCCGGCGTGGAGCGCGCTCGGGCCCGATCCACTCCTCGACGGGATCGACGTCGGCGCGCTCGTGGCGAAGCTCGCCACGCGCAAGCTCGCCATCAAGCCCGTGCTCCTCGATCAGACCGTGCTCGCCGGTGTCGGCAACATCCAGGCGACCGAGGCGCTCTTCGACGCGCGGATCGACCCGCGACGCCCTGCGCGTGGGCTCTCACGCAAGGAGGTCTCGGCGCTCGCCCGCGCCATCACGCGAACCATCGCCAGGACCATCGGCCTGCAAGACGGCCCGACCATCCAGTACGTCGAGGAGGCCGGCGCACCGAATCCGTTCATCATCTACGGGAACGAGGGGACGCCGTGCCCGCGCTGCAAGCGCCCGCTCGCCAAGATGGTCCTCGGCGGCCGCGGCACGGTCTTCTGTCCGCACTGCCAGCGGTAGAACGCGATCTGCGGGCGGAGAGGAGAGGAGAGGCCGGCAAGGGAACGGGACCCGCAGGCGGTGTGGTGAGCGCTGGGGTTGATCCGAACCGCCGGCGGGTTCAGTTTGGCGCGCGTGGGGCTTCGCCGGGATGGATGAAGCCATGCTTCTGCCACGCGGTGGCCAGGAGCACCGTGCAGGCTTCCTCTGTTGGACGTGGGCCGTCGTCGTGTTGGCGAATCGCGGTCCATCCTTGGAACCAGCGCGCAGACGAGCAGGGATCGATGCGCGACGCGCCGCTCGTGACTCGCTGGTGTTTCTTGAAATTTTGAAGGCAATACACGAGGGCATTACGCACCTGACGCGCGTTCGTGAGATCACGACGGTGGTAGCGATCGCCCCAGACCTGACCACGGCCCCGGCCGTGCGCAGCGTTGAAGAGGCGATTGGCGCGCACGGCGAAGCTCTTCATCCCGCGGGCGAGCGCATCGTTGTCGTGGGCCTCGACGATGAGATGGACGTGATCGTCCTGGACCGAGAACTCCACGACGCGAAAGTCGTCGCGACGGGTTCGCCGAACCCCGCGCTCGAAGGCCGCGGACAGCGTCTGCGAACGAAAGCTCGGGAGCCCACGCTTCGCCCGCATCGTGACGTGCAGCGGGTTCCAGTACTTGTGCAAGGCCCGCGCGCGATGC
>JAYTZB010000569.1:0-1750 GCA_043742085.1 Polyangiaceae bacterium | reverse complement strand
GCGGATGATCGATCCCCTGCAGTCCGGCTCCGGGCAAGCTCATGGTCCCGAGAGCTGCCGCATCTGCGGCGGCGACGGTCGCATCGACAACTCCTTCGGCAACGTCGCGAAGTGCCCGAGCTGCCACGGCAGCGGTAAGCGGGCCCAGGACACTGGCTTTCACGACGTGACGAAGACGAAGCCCTCGCACCACCTGCCGAGCAACCGCGCCGGCGTCGTCGAGAAGGAGACGTGGCCCAGCACGCCCACCGGCGCCCAGCTCGCCACCGAGATCCGCGACGCCGCGAGCCTCACCGCCGACACCAAGGCGCGTCTCACGCGCGAGATCATCGAGCACGAGGGGACGCACGGGCTCTGCACGAAGACCTTCCTCAAGAAGATGCGCAAGCAGCTGCCCGCCGGCGCGAAGTAGCGTTTCACAGCGAATTCATCGCGCGCTCATCTCGAAGCGCAGCCGTGCTGGGAAGCTCCAGCCGATGAAGATCGACCGGCGTGGGTTCCTCGGCATGTCGCTGGCTTCGGCGACGCTCGGCGGTTGCGTGAACGGCGCGGCGAGCGCCCGCCCGCGCTCCCCGCTCGCCATCGGGCGCCTCGGCGGCGAGATCCAGCACCTCGTCGTGCTCATGATGGAGAACCGCTCCTACGATCAGATGCTTGGCGGTCTCCCCGGGCGGAAGTACGCGGGGCCCTCGGCCGGCACCACCGTCTCGTATCGGGGCGAGCACGGGCCGGTCCAGGTGCCGCTCCGACACGGTCGGCCGCGCGACTCGTTCTATCCCGACCCACCGCATCGCTTCCGCAAGGTCCAGAGCCAGATCTTCGGTCGCGGCCCGGGCGCGCCCGCCGACATGGGCGGCTTCGCACAAGCCTTCGTCGACGAGAATCCGCTGCTCCCCATGCTCGCCTCCGACGTCGAGCAGTACATGACCCACTACGCGCGCGGCGAGCTCCCGATCCTCCAGACGCTCGCCGAAGAATATGCAGTATGCACGCACTGGTTCAGCTCGCTGCCGGGGCCGACCACGCCGAATCGCATGTTCGTCCACGCCGGTTCCTCGGGCGGCACCGTCTGGCAGGGCCTCTACTACTCGCGCCTGCGCGACAAGATGATCTTCGATCGGCTCGGCAACGACGACCGCCTCTGGCGCGTCTACTTCCACGACATCCCGCATCTGTGGATCACGGGCGACATCTGGACGAAGGCCTTCGCAGGCGAGCACCGCCGCATTCATCGCTTCCGCCAGGACGTGATCAACGACAGCCTCCCCGTCTACACGTTCATCGAGCCGCGCCATGTCATTCCCCCGTGGAACAGCCAGCATCCGTTCTGGGGGGTCAGTCACGGCGAGGAGCTCATCGCGCGTGTCTACAACGACCTCATCGAGAACCCGCGCGTCTTCGAGAAGACGCTGCTGCTCATCGTCTACGACGAGCACGGAGGCTTCTACGACCACGTGGTTCCACCGGGACACGCCGGCTGGAACGCCGCGAACCCGGACATCGAGCACGAGGTGGTGGCGCCGACGAGGGACCACGTGCCCGAGTTCGACTTCACGCGCCTCGGGCCGCGCGTTCCGGCGGTGGCCATCTCACCGTGGATCGAGCGGGGCAGCGTGTTCGGCTGGAATGCCGAGAACCCGGAGGACCGCCATACCTTCGACCATACGTCGGTGCTCGCGACGGTCGGCGAGATGACCGGCGTCCACGTCGATTCGGCGCGCGCGCGCCGGGCGACGCCGCTCTCCGTCAC
>JAYTZB010000568.1:0-5769 GCA_043742085.1 Polyangiaceae bacterium | reverse complement strand
ACGCCCGTGCTTCCGATCGTGCCCTTCGTGCCGGGATCTTCGCTGCCCGAGCCGGTGCCGCCCGACCCTACGGCGGGTCCGGCGGGATCGCCGACGGTGCCGGCATTGCCGCCGCACGCGACGGCGAGGAGGAACGACGAGGCGAGCGCGACGTGAGCAAGGCGGTTCATGGAAAGACTCCGGCGTGGATACGGCGTTGGAAGGAGGGAAATTCCCCGGGCGTGACAGATTCAGCGCGAAGCGACGGAAGCGACGACCGAGTGGGCGGTCGAGCCGTTGGTGAGCCAGAGGATCGTGCCGATGCCCACCGCGAGGACGCCTACCGAGAGCGCGCCCACGCCGCCCGCGAGGACGCCGGTGCGGAAGCCCTGACTGCCCACGTCCTCGCTGGCGAGGATCGGCGTCGCGATGAGCGCGAGACCGCCAGCGGCGATCGCGAGGACGCCGGCGCCCGTCGTCAAGGCGCCCGCCACGCGACCCGTCGACGAGCCCATCTTCGCGTCGACGCGAATGCGATCGGCGTCGTGCGGGAGCGCGAACGAGTCGGTCGGGACCAGGCCGTCACCCGCGACGCGATACGAGTAGCGCGTGTCGAGCTTGAGCGTGCACGGGGCGACGCACGCGTGCTCCCACTGCCCCACCGAGAAGAGCCCGGTCTCGAGGAGCGGCATGCCCGAGGGGCTCTGCGTCCCGACGCGACGCTCGATGGTGGCGCGGCTGTCGTCGGCATCGAGCTGCACGACGGCCGATGCCGGCGCGACCGGCGGGCCCGCTGCGGGCCCTGCCGCCGGCTCATCGGCGTGGGCGGTCCGCGGGACAATCGTCACGAGGACCGGAACCGCGAGGGCGGCCAGCGTCATCAGATCCCGAGAAAAGCGAGAAAAAAGAGGCGAGCGCTTCATGGTGGTTTCTCCGAACACAGCCATGAGTGGTTTGGTCGCGCGCTCTTTATGACGATTCGAATCGATTATGCTGACGAAGGCGTGTTCCCTTGACGCCACGGGCTGCTTTCAGCAATTAGGTAGAGAAATCGCATGGATCAGCTGTCTGCGCATCTCGATCGAGGATGGGACCTCGCCCAGAAAGGCGACGCGCCTGGCGCCAGCGCCTGCGCCAAGCGCGCACTGGAGCTCGATCCGCAGTCCCCCGAGGTCCACAACCTGCTCGGCTACACCGCGGCGCTGGTCGGCGATTCGGACGAGGCGCTCGAGCACTACCGGCAGGCGATCGCGCTCGACGAGACGTACCTCGAGGCCATGCTCAACGCTGCCGAGGTCCTGATGCATCCGCTCGGTGAGTGGGACGAGGCCGTCGATCTCTGCGACGACGCCCTCGAGTACGCCGAGACCAAGGAGGAGATCGCCGACTGCCTCCTCCTGCGCGTCGATGCGCTGCTCGGCAAAGGCGACGTGGAGGAGGCGAAGAGGTGCATGGCGCGACTCCCGGAGCCCCCGTTCGAGAACTCGAGCTACGTCTTCCTGATCGGTCGCGCGTTCTACGAGCTCGGCGAGTCGGAGAAGGCGCTGCCCTACATCGAGGAGGCGGTTCGCTGCGACGTGAACCACGCCGACGCGCACTACTACCTCGGGCTCCTGCGTGACGACGCCGGCGACGTGCGCGGCGCCATCGAGGCGTTCCTCCGCGCGCGGGCGCTCGACCTCACCAAGCCTCCGGCGGCGTGGGCGCCCTCGCCCGACGCGTTCGCGGCGCTCGTGCGTCGCGTGATCGGCGCGCTGGATGCGCTGCTCGCGCGCTGGGTCCGCGACGCGGACGTCTTCATCGTCGATGTGCCCGGCGCCGAGCTCGTCGTCGACGGCGTCGATCCGCGAGCGATGGTGATCGTCGATGCGCGGCCGCCCGAGGAGACCGACGTGAGCGGTCCGCCCTCGGACCCGCAGCACGGACGCGCGCTCCAGGCGCGCCTCTTCATCTATCAACGCAACGTCGAGCGCGGAGCAGGCTCGATCGCCGCCCTCGAGGCCGAGCTCAGCGCCGCCCTCGAGCGCGAGATCACGGCCGTGTTCGTGGATCGCGAGCCGCTGCCCGGCGTCGTCTCCGAGAAGCACTCCTTGAACTGACTCGCTGGGAGGTCCCGCGCTCGCTCACCTCGCTCACCTCGCGGCGGGCGGGTCGGTCTGCCCGGGATGCTTCGCCAGGCATGCGGCGAGAGCGGGCCCGAGGTCCTCGGCACCGGGCGGCAGCACCACCGCTTCGTGACCGACGACGCGGCCGATGGTGTCGCCGACCGGTACGCCTCCGCCCTTGCCATTGAACCAGCTCCGCGAGTCGTGGCTGTTGTTCCGGTTGTCGCCGAGCGTGAAGTACTCGCCGGCGGCGACCTTCCACTCGGTCCCCTCGCCCGGTGTGCCGACCGACGTCTTCTCCTCGAACACGAGATACGTGGCGATGCCGAGCCACTCCACCGCGAGCGCACCCTCGTGCTTGCCCTCGTCGCCGGGCATCGTCACGTCGCGAAACGTCGCGCGGCCGACCATGCACCGCGGCACCTTCCAGCCGTTGATGACGGGCGCGCCTTCCTTGATGGACACGACGTCACCCTCGAGGCCGACGATGCGCTTCGCGAAGAGCGAACCGCGGTGCTCGGGGTAGCGGAAGATCATCAGGCTGCCGCGGAACGGCTGCTTCGCGAGCTTGCTCGCAAAGAGGCGGTCACCGACGGCGAACGTCGGCCACATCGATCCGGACGGAAGCTTGTAGGATGCAAAGACCAGCGCGAGCCCCACGCCCATCAGGGTCCCGAGCGAGCCGCCCGCGAGCAGGATGCGCCCGATCCAGCCCATGCGTCGCTTCGGGCGGGCGGGCGCGGGCGCGGGCTCGGTCATCGCCGCGCAGTGTCGCGCGCGTGCCTCGGTCGGGTCAATGCCAGGGCCCGATGGCGAAGCCGAAGTTCTGGTAGCGCGGCGCGAGGTCGAAGAAGCCGCTGAGCCGCCACGTGGTGTCCGGGATGATCCCGAAGATGTCCCACGAGAAGAGCCGGAGATCGCCGCCGAAGGTGAAGTGCTGCCGGTGCGTGCCGTCGGTGAAGCGCGAGGGCTCGAAGTAGACGCCGGTGCGACCGCGCAGCAGGTTCGGGATGGGCTCGCTCTCCACGGCAAAGCGCGGCGACGCCGAGACCGTGCGTCCGACGATCTCGCGGCTCTGATCGATGAACCCCTCGAGCGCCACCGCCTGATCGCTCGGTCCGGTCAGCACGACGCTGGCGAGCATGAGAAGATGCTCGCGCGGCCAGTTCAGGTAGCGGGCCTGCCGCACGTCCTTCGCGTGCGCGCGGGCGTCGGCGAGCTCTTGATCCTCGCGAGCCTCGGCTGCGAGCTCCTCGCGTCCGAGCACCATGCGATGAAGCGCCTGCGCGGTGCGCTCCTCCTCGGTGGCGGGCACGCGCAGGCTCGCGAGCTCCGCGGCGAGCAGCGCTTTCCTCTCGGCGCGCCGTGCCTTCGCCGCGTCCTCGAGCTCGCGCTCCTCGGCGTGCGGGTCGATCCATACGGGGTTGAGCGGGCGTGGTCCGAGCTGGTACGCGATGCCGGCCTCGAGCTCCCACGGCTGGGTGATGGTCTTGGGGAGCACGAACGGGCCGGCCTGCTGCACGCCGCTGCTCGGGTTGTCGCTGGTGCCGAGCGCGAACGGGCTCGCGTTGACCGCCGCGCGCGCGGTGGTGCCGATGCGCCACCGCACGTCGTTCGGCTTCACGATGACGCCGATCTGCGGCGCCGCGCCGAGCATGCGCACGAGCGCGCCCTTGGTGCCCTGCTCGTGCACGTTGACGAACGTGATCCGCGCCCCGGCGCCGACGATGACCTGGTTGTCGGCGAACGCGTACGCGGCGACGGCGTGGATGCGCCCCAGCGTGAGCGAGACCGGCGTGCCCTGCGCGCTGCCGACCGTGTAGTTGAGAAAGTCGCCCATCACGGTCACGCCCACCGGGCCGACCTGCACCTCGAGCCCGGCGTTGTACGTGAGGAAGCGATTCGTACGCTGCGCGTTGACGGAGTTGCCCTGCTCGCCGCGGTTGTCGAAGTCGGTGCCGCCATACGCGCCGGGCAGCGAGAAGCCGATCGACGGGTCGAAGTCGACGAAGGAGAGGCTGAACGGCTCGCGCACCGCCGGCGCCGCCGCGTTGTTGTAGACGCCCTCGACGGCCTGCGCGGCGCCCGTCATCGCGCCCGCCAGCGCCGTCGCGCGGTTCGGCGCGATGAGCGGTCCCTGGAACAGCTCGAGCGCGTAGTCGTTCTTCGTGATGCGCGGGCGATCTCGCGGATCCGACTGCGCGAGCGCGGGCTCGCTCTTCGCGATCAGGTGTCCTGCGAGGAGGGCACCTGCCGCAAGAGGAAGCGCACGAGCGGCTCGGCGTCGATCTTGGCGGTCGCGAGCAGCGTCTCGATGAGCCGCTTGCCGAGCTTCGCCAGCTCGAGGAGCTGCTTGATGCGGTCGTACTGGAGATCGGCCCGCGCGCGGACCTTCGGATCGGAGGAGCCGCGCAGCTTCGAGGCCTCCCCCAGCGCCTCTTCGAAGGCCTCGATCGCCATCACGATCTCGGACTTCTCGCGCTCGTTGAAGACGCGAGAGATCATCCGCCAAAGCTGCACCTCGGCCGTGTAGAAATCCTTGCGCTCGCCCTGGACCCAGACCTTGCGCACGACGCCCCATCGAAGGAGCTCATTGACGGTCATGCTCACGGCGCCGCTCGAGAGCTTGAGCGATTGCCGAAGATCTTCGGCGCTGAGCGGCTCGGGCGAGAGGTAGAGCACGGACCAGATGCGGCCCATGTTGCGCTTGAACCCCCAGAACTCGATGAGCTTGCCGACGACGTCACTGACGGCGGCTTCGCTCGGCTCGAGGGTGCGCTTCTCCTTGGGCACGGGCCCCAAGGCTACCACGCGCGCCGCGTCAGCTGACACGTGCGGCGAGACCACGGGCGACGTCGGCGAGGACCTCGCGCGACCGGCATTCCGGCACGATTTGCAGGCAAGCGAGCGCGCGGGATGTCTCCTCGCGGGCGAGATGGCGAACCGCCTCGCATGCGCCCGAAGCGCGGACGCGGGCGCCGAGGCGCGCCGCAGCATCGACATCGCCGCTCCGCACCGCCGCGACCAGTGACGCGATGGCCTCCGGGTCGAGAGCGGCCGCGCGAATGAGCGGAAGCGTGACCTTGCCCTCGCCGAGGTCGGCCAGCATCGACTTGCCCGTCGCGCCCGCGTCGCCGTCGTAATCGAGCACGTCGTCGACGAGCTGGAACGCGACGCCAATGTGTCCGCCGAAGTTGCCGAGGGCCTCGACGGCCGCATCGGGAGCGCCGCCCTCGCGCGCACCGGCGCGGAGCGCCCACTCGAAGAGCGAGGCGGTCTTGCCGCGGACGATGTCGAAGTACCTCGACTCGTCGAGCGACACGGCGAGGCGACCGCGCAGCTGGACGACCTCACCGTCGACGAGGAGACCAAGCGTCGTGACGAGCTCCTGCCAGGTCGCCGGCGCGGCGCTGCTGCCGAGGCGAAGCGCCTCGACGAGCAAGAGATCGCCTGCAAGCACACTGACCGCGTTGCCCCACAGGCGACGCGACGTGGGCCGACCGCGACGCTGGTCGCCGTCGTCGATCACGTCGTCGTGGAGGAGCGTCGCCATGTGGACGAGCTCGGCGGCGGCGGCGAGTCCACGCGCCTTGTCGTCGACGGGCGACCAGCATCCGTGAGCGAGGAGGAGCGCCATCGGGCGGACGCGCTTGCCGCCTGCCTCGAAGAGGTGCCTCGCCGAGTC
>JAYTZB010000567.1:0-4772 GCA_043742085.1 Polyangiaceae bacterium | reverse complement strand
GAGCACCACCGAGATCGCTTCCACTGCTGCGTCGGTCATCGCCCGACACAGTATGCGTCTCGCTCGTTGAGCGCATGCGCAAGGATTGTTAGCGATTGTTGCGGCGCTGGACGCCAGCCGGTCCAGGACGAGCCCTCTCCGTTCAGGACTTCTTGTCCTTGTCCTTGCCCTCGCAACTGCCGTGGCCGCCACGCGGTCCGGCGGCGCGGACCGCCTTCGCTTCGTCCTTCGTGACGGTGCCGTCGGCGATCGCCTTGGCGACCTCGGCGTTCTGCGCGACGACGCCGGCCTCGAACTTGGCGCGAAGCTCCTTCGCCTGATCGGCGTTCAGCTTGCTGGCGCGCTCTTCCATGTGCGCGCGAGCCTTCACGATGCGCGCGTCGACGTGCTGCTCGAAGGTGGCGGCCGGAACGGGGAACGCCATGTGCTCGCCCTTGCCGCCAGCGCCTTCTTGCGCGAACGCGGGAACGGCGACGAGGGTACCGAGAATGAGGCCGAGGGCGATGATCTTGGAACGCATGATGTCTGGAGTCTCCTCGAGAGGTGGTCGTTGGTCTCGTGGAGTCAGACGCTGGACAGCCGCCGAGCATGCCGCCGTTTACGGTGCTTTACGGGACGCACGGTCGCGCTCACTCACGATCGCAGCGCGCGAATCCTCTCGGCGGCCCGCGTGGGGATGGGGACGGCGTGACCGATGAGCAGCAGCGTGATGCGCGCGAGCGGAAGCCCGACCTTGCGCGCGAGCTCCTTGCGAAGCGTGCCGCTCCCCTCGACCTGTCGCAGGATGGCGCGTAGCTCGTCGACGTCACGCGTCGCCACGAATCGCCGGGGGACGACCACCTCTTCTTCTTCTTCTTCTTCTTCGCGTGCGGATGCGGAGGAGAGGCCTCCGAGCAATGCGTCGACGTCCTCATCGGTCAGACCGCGCAGCGCGCCGACGGCGGCGCTCGTGTCGTCCGCCTGCGCCATGACCGCCGCGGCGAGCTCGCGCTTCTTGCCCTTCAGCGCGGAGATCTTCTCCTCGATGGTGCCGCTCGCGACGAGCCTCACCACCGTCACGGGCTTCGCCTGACCCATGCGATGCGCGCGATCGGTCGCCTGGTCCTCGACCGCCGGGTTCCACCACGGATCGCAGTGGATGACGGTGTCGGCGGCGGTGAGGTTGAGGCCGGCGCCGCCCGCCTTCAGCGACACCAGGAAGAGCGGAGCGTCGCCGTTCTGGAAGCGATCGACGATGGCGGCGCGTCCCACGCTGGAGCCGTCGAGGTACTCGTACGCGATCCTCTCGCGATCGAGATCCGCGCGCCAGAGCGTGAAGAGCTCCACGAACTGCGAGAAGACCAGCGCGCGTCGGCCTTCGGCCACCAGCTCGCGCACGAGCTCGAGGAACATCGCGCGCTTCGCGCTCTCCGCCGCCGGGACCGTGGGGTCGACGAGACGCGGATCGCACGCCATCTGTCGGAGGCGCAGGATGGCGGTGAGCACCGAGATGCGGCTGCGCGCGAGGCCGCGCTTCTCGATGTTCTTGCGCACGGCCTCCCGGAGCGTGAGCGCCAGGGCGTCGTAGAGGCGCTTCTGGCGGAGGCCGAGCACGCACGCGCGCTCGATCTCGGTCTTCGGCGGAAGATCGAGGAGCACCTCGGCCTTGGTCCGACGGAGCACGAAGGGGCGTACCAGCGCGCGCAGCTGCTCGGCGACGACGCCGCGGGGTTCGTTGGTGATGGGTCGCTCGAAGCGCTCGTCGAACTCGGCGCTCGTCCCGAGCATTCCCGGGTTCACGAAGCTCATGATCGAACGGAGCTCGCCGAGTCGGTTCTCGATCGGGGTGCCCGAGAGCGCGAGTCGCATGTCGGAGACGAGCCGTTGCGCCGCTCGCGCGGTCGCGGTGGTCGCGCTCTTCACGTTCTGCGCCTCGTCGAGGACGACGCACCGGAAGCGCACCGAGGCGAGACGTCCGACGTCACGACGAAGCACCGCGTAGGTGGTGACGACGAGGTCGTGATCGCCGATCTGCCCTAATTTCCTGGCCCGCGAGCCGCGCGGATCACCATCGAGAACGAGAACGCGGAGCTGCGGAACGAAGCGCCCCGCCTCGGACACCCAGTTCCCGACCACCGATGTCGGACACACGACGAGCGCCGGCGCACCGCCGCGCTCCTCCTTCCAGCGCGCGAGGAAGGCGAGCGTCATGAGCGTCTTGCCGAGGCCCATGTCGTCCGCGAGGATGCCGCCCGCGCCGAGCTCGCGAAGAAACTGCAGCCACGCGACGCCCGCGAGCTGGTACGGACGCAGTGTGGCTTCGAGACGCGCGGGAAGGTCGGGCGCGGGTCGAACGGCGAGCGTGCGGAGACGGTCGCGCAGCCTCGCTACGCCCTCGTCGGCGCTGCCGCCGAAGCGCTCGATCCACCGCTCGACGCGTCCCAGCTGGTGAGGCGCGAGGCGCCCGCGACCGCGCTCGTCGACGAGCGTGCGGGTCTCGTCCACGAGCGCGCTGACCTCGTCGCCGATCTTCGCCAGCGTTCCGTCGGACAGCGCTACCCAGCGACCGCGCGAGGCGATCGCGGCGCGGAGGGCGTTCATCTCCACCTTGAGCGCGCCGGCGCGAAAGTCGAGATCGGTGTCGAGCCACCCGGAGGCGACCCCGACGTCCATGTTGACGGAGACCGGCGGCCCGACCTTGACCCGCGCGAGGGACTCCGCGACCAGCACCTCGATCCGAGGCTCGGTCTGGCGACGCAGCGCCGGAAGGCCCTCGTGCCAGAGGTGCACCGCGCGATCCTCGGTGGCGCGACCGACGCCTTCGTCCTGGTCGCTGCCCGCTTCGAGCCCGGCGATCCGGACGAGCGCGAGCGCACCCGCCTCTGCCTCGAGATCACGTCCGTTCGCATCGACAAGGCCGGGATCGACACGCATGCGGCCCGCGCCGTAGACCGCGAAGAGCTCGCCGCGTACGTCGAGCGGCGTACCCGTGAGCGCGAGCTCGAACGACGGCGCCTCGAGCGGCGGCAACCCGAAGACCTCCGGTGGCGGGAACGCAACGCCGAGACGACGACCTCGCGAGTGCAATGCGCGGCCTATTTTCTCGGCCGATCGTGATGACAGCGGCAACGACGGCACGCGCGTGAGCCCCCACGCCACGTCGAGATCGACCGCCGGCGCGACGGGATGGAAGATCTCGTGCGCCTCGGACCAGAGGTACGGAAACGCCCCCGTGAAGAGCAGCGCGTCGGCAGCATCCGCGACGGCGCGCCCGTCGGTCGTGTACCAGCGCGCGACGAGGCGGCGCCCCGCTTCGTCACGTTCGAGGCGCGGCACGACGGGCATCGATGCGAAGCGCAGCCGGCTCTTCCAGCCACGCGTGAAGACCGGTGGCTCGTCTCGAAGGAGGTGCAGGAGCATCGACGCCTGACCACGCGTCGACACGAGCACCTCGCGATCGGTATGGCTCGGCGCGGTCAGCTCGATCAACCGGCGGTGACGCGGCGGAAGACGCGCATCGATCACGTCACGCGGACGAAGGAGCGTGCGCGACTTGGGCCGGCGGTGGCGGAGCACGAGCGCAGGCCGCTCCTCGGCGGCAGCGAGCCCCGCCGAGCGCACCGGCTCGACGTCGATCTCGAGGTCGTCGTCGAACGCGGCCGCCGGGATCCAGCGCGCGAGCCGTTCGTCGAGCGTGCGCTCCTCGTGCGCTTCGGCGCGGAGGGCGGGCAGGTCGTCGACCAGCGCCCTCGTGATCTCCTGGCCCGCGACGAGCGCTTCGCGGAGCCGCGGGTGCACCGCGAGATCGAGGAGCACGCGCATGACGTGCTCGCAGACGTACGGTCGCCCCCGCGAGCACGCGCAGGCCATCTCGAGATCGTCGCCCGTGACCCGGAGCCGGAGCGCGATCGACGTGGCCGACGGGTCGAGCGAGCGCGGGTTGACCGCCGGATCGCGGGGGTCGCGGAGGAGCGCCGCAGACAGCCTCCCGGACTCGAGTCGAGGCGGCTCGGCATACTCCCGTGCGGTCTCGAGCAGGCGATTCACGGCCTCCGGACCGAACCGCCGCTCGACGAACCCGAGGTCGATCCGGGCCACCCAGGCCACGGCAGCGCTGTCCGGAGAGGACATCGCGCTGATGTTACCCGCATTGGACTGGCGCGACGTCGGCTCTCGCGCTACCACCGGGGCACGTTGCCGGTCCCCCCGTCCGAGGCATCCGAAACCAGCGCCGATCCGCGCGCGCATCGCAGCGCAGGCCCGAGCAGCAGCCGGCTCATTGCCGACGGCGACAGCGTCGCGCGAAACGCCTTCCGTATCGGCCTGCGGACGGATACGCCGCTCCCGCTCTCCGCCGCTCGCGGCGGGCAGCACGCCGCACAGAACGCCGCGCTGAGCGGCATGCCGGGAACCGCGGGCGTCACGCAAGAGCTCGATCCGAACGACATCCTGGAGGTCCAGGACATGGCGGCGGCCATCGCGCGCGCCGAGATGATGCTGGCGTCGCCTGCGCCGCCGCTCGCGTACGCAGGCCGCGCCGACATGTTCGAGGCTCTCGGCCGCCGCGCCACGGACGACACCGCCGGCCCCGCCACGCCGGCGCCTCCCTACGCGTCG
This sequence comes from Polyangiaceae bacterium, assembly GCA_043742085.1. Taxonomy (GTDB): domain Bacteria; phylum Myxococcota_A; class Polyangia; order Polyangiales; family Polyangiaceae; genus Labilithrix. The sequence goes on along the minus strand of JAYTZB010000567.1, from coordinate 176 downwards.
CTTCCGACGCCGATCCCTCCCCCGCTCCTCACGCCCACGCCGCTTCGTTACGTGACGATGCCGAGCGTGCTGACCGGCGCCGAGGACGACGCCTTCTATCATCCGATGGGGCGGATGCGCTCGCTCGCCGACGTGACCCTCGACGGCTACCGGCCGGAGCCCACGCTGCTCGTTCG
>JAYTZB010000566.1:0-3205 GCA_043742085.1 Polyangiaceae bacterium | reverse complement strand
CTTCTCGAACGACAGGCCGCCCATGATGAGAACGAACGCCGCGAGGATGCCGAGCGACACGAGGATGAGGACGCCGACCTTGACCTCGATCGATTTCTCCTGGGCCATGATCCGGATACGTTACCAGCGAGCGCGGCCGGTAGGGCCGTCAGATCGCGCCGCCGTCAAAGGTTCGGCGCCGCGCAAGCCAGGATGGTCTGTTTCAGCTCGTTCTGCTTCACGCTGACGGCGCACGTCGGCGCGGGGCACGTGATCGTGCAGGGCTGACCACCGGCTGGGCAGCCCTGGGCTCCCGGGTTGATGGTCCACGCGCAACCACGCTCGCCGCACGACACCTGGAAGTCGGCGCCGTTGAGGTCCCCAGGCTTGCACGCGGCGACGCATGCGCCTGACGCGTCTGCGGTCTGGCCGGCGGGGCACGTCACCTGGGGCGGCCCGCAGGTGCCAGCCGCATCGGCAAGCGTCTTGTCGTCGCACAGCTTCTTGCACTCGCCGCGAAGATCGGCGGATTGACCGGCGGGACAGGCGGCGGGCGACTCGACCTTGCGCTTGATGCCGAGGCCGAAGCCGAGGAGCACGTTGGCCTCCATGGTCTTGAACGAGATGTAGCCATAGCCGCCGTCCGCCCAGGTCCCCCAGGAGTTCCTGACGATGAAGTACGGCGCGCCGTTGATCTGCTTGTACCCGACGACGAGCACCGCATGACCTCCCTTGCCGGAGACCGCATAGTCGGCGATGACGCCGCTCGACGGCGCCCCCCACGCATCGCTCGTGAACATGGCGACGAAGACATCGAGGCCCTTGACGAGCGTGCTCTGGATCTCCGCTGCGGTGGGCTTTCCGCCGGCCCCGCCGCTCAACGCGTCGACGCGCGCGACGTCGAACAGGCCGAGCGCGTCGACCTTGCTCACGAGCGCCATGTCGGGCGTGGCCTTCTTGTCCTCCCATGCCTTGGCCGTGGCCTCGTCGTAAGGGAGCCCGGCGGCGTTGGCGTCGGCGAGCGTGGCGATGCCGCCGCGTTCCATGGCGCTCGTGCACTTCGAGACGTCGGGCGAGAAGTAGCGGCTCCACAGGTGCATCTCGCTGAGTGGCTCCTTCTGTCCGATCGACGAGGCAATCGCGCCCTCGAGCGCAGCGGTCATCGCGAACGCGGTGCAGCTGGACGCCTCGCCCTGGGTCTTGATGGCGCCGTAGCGCGCACGGTGGTCCACCTCCGCCGGCGGATCCATGGCGAGAACGTGGAGCGAGCCGCCGTGCAGCGACGCCGTCTGGAGAAAGGCGGCGCCGTCCATGCCGTCGATGTACGTCGAGCCGTCGTCGACGGGCATCTCGAGGCCGGTCGCGCACTCGACGGGCTGCCACGTGTCGCCGGTGCGGATGTAGTCGCAGACGATCGCGCCGTCGGCGGCGGTCTGCGGAGCATCCGCCGCGGGAGAGCCGTCGGCCTGACAGGCGCCAGGGAAGATCGAGACGCCGTCGGGGACCTTGCTGCAGTCCCACGCGCAGCCGTCATAGGTGAGGTGGTCGGTCCCGCAGACCTTGGTGCCGGAGCCACCCGACGACTCGCATGCGCTGACGCAGTCCTTGGCTCCGGCGGTGCCGGCGGTGGCGGGCGACGTCGACGACGAGCTGCACCCGGCGGCCACGCACGCGGCGACGAGGAGAGCGACCAGCGAAGCAGATGAGAGGATGCGTGTGGAGCTCATGAGATCTTCCGGAGCGTGTACGACATGAACGGCGCCCCGAGCAATCCCCGTGCTGACGTGAAGAGCCGCTGGAACGACCACGTTCGCGCCTCGTTGGCGCAACCTGCGCCGGCGGTGTTTCCGCGCGCGTCACGAAGCTGACTTCGAGCGCCAAGAAGCGCCAGACGACGGCCTCGAGTCAGAGCTCGAAGGGCCCGGTCGCGCGTCCGGTGATGAACTGCTGGACCACGGGGTCGGGCGTGGCCTTGAAGTCCGCGCGGGACCCCTCCATGCGAACCTGGCCGCGATAGAGCATGGTGATGCGATCGGCGATCGAGAAGATGCTCACCAGATCGTGGCTGACGACGATGGACGTCACCCCGAGCTTGTCGGAGAGCTCGCGGATCAGCGCGTCGACGCGCCGGGCGCTCACGGGATCGAGCGACGTGGTGGGCTCGTCGAAGAGGACGTACGTGGGGTCGAGCGTCAGCGCGCGAGCGATGGCCACGCGCTTGCGCATGCCGTCGCCGAGCTCGGGGGGATAGCGGTCGGCGAACTCGTGCATGCGCACGATCTCGAGGCGCTTCCGCGCCTCGCCGATCGCGTCCTTCAGGCTGAGGTTCTTGTGCTTGCGCAGGGGCAGCGCCACGTTCTCGGCGCACGTCATCGAGTCGAAGAGCGTCGAGTGCTGGAAGACCATCGCGCACTTCTTGCGGATGGGCCCCATCGCGTTCTCGTCGAACTTCGAGATCTCCTCGCCGTCGAGCCAGATCTCGCCGGCGTCCGGGTAGAGGAGCCCGACGAGGTGCTTGATGAGCACGCTCTTGCCGACGCCCGACGCACCGATGATGAAGGACACCGAGCCCTTGGGCACGTCGAAGGAGACGTCCTGGAGGACGGGCTTCGGACCGAAGGACTTGACGATGTTCTTGAACTTGATCATCGGCGGCGAGTGGGCTCGCCGTTCAGTCTAGAGCAATGCGGCCGTTTTCCAACCGCAGGGCGCCAAGGGCTAAGGCGTGGGGCATGGCGAGCCGGCGCTCGCCCACGTCCGCCATGCGGCGATGAACTGCGGCCGCGCGACCGGGACCGGCTTGCGGCCGTTGCCCGGCTTCCAGCCCCAGGCGACCAGCGGATCGTCGAGGTGGTGCAGGAGCGCCTCGGTGTTCTTGCCGCCGTTCTTCACCGGATCGCGGACCTGCTCGCAGAGCGCGGCCGGCGCGACGCCCACGAAGACGAGCTTCTCGTCTGGCTTCGGCATGCGCCAGCCCGTCTCGACGCCCGGAGGGATGTGCATGCCGTAGCTGTCCGGCGGATTCGCGGGGCCGTGGCACGTCGTGCACTCCTCGCCCGGCATGCCCTTGCCCTCGGGGCCGCGCATCACGTTCTGGAGATGCGGGTGCCCCTCGTCTCCCTGGAGCGGTGCGTCTCCGCTCGGGTGACAGTTCTGGCAGCGCGCGTGCTGCAGCACCGAACGAACCGTCTCGAAGGCCGCGAGCGCCTCCGCCTTGGTGGCCGGC
>JAYTZB010000565.1:0-4183 GCA_043742085.1 Polyangiaceae bacterium | reverse complement strand
GCTGATGGCGAAGATTCCGCCGCCCCCGGCGCCTCTCCGGGCGGCGCTCCCGCGCCCGGCGACCGCGGGCGAGCGGGCTCCGTCGAGCTCGCGGCTCGCTGCGGCGCCTCCTCACCGACCGCCGGCCGCGGCCCCCGCAGCAGCGGCGGCGCTTCCCCTTCCGCCTCCGCCTCCCCAGCGCGTTGCGACGATGCTCCATGGCGGCCTCGCGCCTGCCGCGCTCGGTCCGCTGCCCGTGCCTCTGCCGGCGCCGCATCCGCCGACCGTGCCTGCGCCGCCGATGACGTCCGGCGAGCGGACGGCGTCGCGGCCCGACTTCGTCATCTCGGTCGTCGCTCGCGATGGCGTTGCGCCGCCGCGCGAGGGCTCGAGCTCGAACCTCGGCTTCGCGCCGGACGTGCCGCTGACGCGCCGCTGCACGGCGTGCGAGACGCGTTACCCCGCCGATTTTCTCGTGTGCCCGCGCGACGCGAGCCCGCTCGTCGACGAGGCGGTTCCGCACGCCGACAGCGATCCGCTGATCGGCAAGCTCCTCGGCGAGACGTACCAGATCATCCGCGTCGTCGGCGAAGGCGGCATGGGCAAGGTCTACGAGGCGCGCCATCTCCGCCTCAAGGAGCGCCGCTTCGCGGTGAAGACGCTCCACTCCGATCTCGCGACCAACAACGAGATCGTCGCGCGCTTCATGCGCGAGGCCGAGAGCGCGAGCTCCCTATCGCATCCCAACGTCGTCGACGTGTTCGACGTTCATCACCTTCCCGACGGCACGCCATACTTCGTCGGCGAGTTCGTGGAGGGCGACGAGCTCGCGAACTTCGTCGCTGCGCGCGGGCCGCTCGAGCCGCGCATGGCCGCCGCAGTGGGTCGCCAGGTGTGTCGCGCGCTGGGAGCCGCGCATGCGCGCGGCATCGTTCATCGGGACATGAAGCCCGAGAACATCATGATCCTGAAGTCCTCGATCGACGCCGTTGCCGCCGGTGAGGTCCACGCGGTCACGGTGAAGGTGCTCGATTTCGGCATCAGCAAGGCGGGCGACGGCGACCGCTCGAACCTCACGCGCACCGGCATCATCATGGGAACGCCGAGCTACATGGCGCCCGAGCAGGCGCGCGGCAAGCCCGTCGATCTGCGCGCCGACGTCTACTCGACCGGCGCCGTCCTCTACTTCGCGCTCACCGGGCGGCGTCCCTTCGACTCCGACGATCCCACGTCCACCATCTCCATGGTGCTGACGCAGGATCCGCCTCGCCCCCGCTCCATCGACCCGCGCATCCCCGAGGCCATCGAGCTCATCGTCCAGAAGGCGATGTCGAAGGAGGCGCGCGATCGCTACCAGACCATGTCGGAGCTGGAGAAGGCGCTGGCCGTCTTCGAGGACGGCGGACGTGGGACGGCGCTCGAACGCGTCCACCACAACATGGTCGCCGACGCTCCTGGCGATCTCGGGAAGAGCAGCACGCACCGCGCGTTCGATCTCGCACAGCAGATGTTCGCGGCGTCGACTCCGCCGCCTGGACAGTCGGGCACGCTCGCGCGGGTGTCGCGTCCCACCATCACGGTGGCGAGCGCGGTGCTCGGCGCGTGGCTCGTGGGCGGAACGACGGCGGCGCTCGCCGGCCTGGTGCGCGTTCTCCACGACGGCGAGATCACGCTCACCGAGTGCGTCCTCCTCGTGGTGGGCTGCCTCTTCGCCGCGGCCACGCCGCTCGCGCTCTACGTGCTCCACGTCCGCAAGGTGATCTGGCCCAACAGCGTGCGCGCGCTGCAGCTCGCCGGCGATCTGAAGCGCACCGCCACCGCCGCGCTCGTCACCTACGGCGGCCTCTCCATCCTCGCGCGGATCGGGCACACCGTCTTCTGGCGGAGCTCGAAGGGCCTCGGGAGCGGATGGTGGGACATCGCGCTCTTCCTCGTCAGCCTCCTCGCTGCGACGACGGTGGGCGGCTTCGCGCCCCTCGTCCGCAACATGCGCCGCCGTCGCTCCTCGTGAGTCGCGGGAGCCTCACGAGCGAACGGTGAGCAGCGAGGAGCAGGCCCTGCGATGTCCGGCATGCAACGCGGAGCTGCCGTCGGCCTTCCCGGGCGCAAGCATCGCGTGCGTGTGCGGGCATCGCGTCGAGGTGCTCGGCGCGCAGCCAGCGCCCGACGCCGCGTGGCAAGGGATGGCGGCCTACGGCCCGGGCGGTCGGGGAGGCTCGGGGCCAGGCTCGCGCGGCGGAGCGCGCACGTCTGCGCATCCGAGCGCGAGCGGCGCGGGGCCCTACCGCTCGGCGGTACCGTCGCACGCCGCGCCGCAGAGCCTCTCCTGTCCGTTCTGCGGGAACGAGTGCCCGCCGATGGTGCGTATCTGTCCCCACTGCGACGTGCGGCTGGAGAACGTGCGCTGCCAGCGCTGCTTCTCGCTTCAGGCCCCGGGCGCGTTCGCCTGCACACGTTGCAGCCACGCCCTCGAGCTGGAGCCGCTGCTCGACGCGACCGATGCGCCGTGCCCTCGCTGCAAGAACGCGCTCGAGGTCACGCCCGGCGAGGACCGACGCACCCACGAGTGCCCGCGCTGCGGCGGCCTCTTCGTGCCGCGTGATGCGCTCGCCGAGATCATGTGCAGCGCGGAGATCGGCGGCGCCGTCGACGCGTACGGCGGCGTCATGCCGGTGGCGGGCGCCCGGCAGCCGGCAGCGCTGGACGAGGTCCGCTATGTCGCGTGCCCGCTCTGTCACAACGCGATGAATCGCGTGAACTTCGGCAAGGTGTCGGGCGTCATCGTCGACGTGTGTAAACTGCACGGAACGTGGTTCGACGCCGGGGAGCTCACGCGGGTGGTGGCCTTCGCCGCGGGCGGGGGGCTGGAGCGCACGCGCGCCCGCGAGCAGCTCGAGCAGCGCGACCTTCGCGACGCCAAGAGGCAAGCGAACGAGGTCCACGCGCAGTTCGCCGTCCTCGAGACGCGCGCGGGTCTCGAGGACCGCCTCGAGATGTGGCGCGACTTCCTGCGCGTCGTCTTCTTCTGGTGATGCGTGATGCGCGACGCGTGACGCGCGACGCCCGTGGATCGAAAGACCTCCGGATCCGGGCCTCCGGTATCGCCGGGGTCGCTGGAAATACCCGCAAATCCAGGGGTCTGACCGCGTGTGGGTCCAGGTACGACAAATGCAAGCGATGGGGGGATGGAAGTCCGTCCCGCGCTCGTCGTTCGTGAGGAGAGGCCGCCGGCCTGGGCGGTGTCCGCGCCGGTGCTCTACCTCATCGCGTGCGCGCTCTGTATCCGCTCCGTGCTCCTCGACCGCAGCATGGACATCGGCATCGCGGGCCTGCTCGTGGCGGTGGGCCTCGTTCCCGCGTTCGTGTGCCCCGCGATCTTCGGCACGCGCCGCACGCGCATCGCTGCCGCTCCCGAGGGCCTCGTCGTCGACGGCCGCATCGTGAAGATCAACGACGTCCGCATCGCACGCGCCGATCGCGGCAGCGCGCGACTGACCGTCGAAGCGCGCAACGGCGACACGCGCACCTTCGTCCTGGCGTCGTATGCCGACGCGCAGCTCCTGGTGGCAGCCCTTCCGCCGGTCAGCGCACCTGCCGGAGCCGGAGCGCTCGCCGCCTAGAAGCGTGCTTGAACGGACGTCGCTGCGCCGAGGCGGTTCGGGCTCTGGAACACGCGAAGGGAGGCGGTGCCTTCCGTGGGGTCGCGAACGACGAGCGTGCCGTTGTTGTCGCGGATCAGCTGGACCCACGCCACCACCGCGAACATCTCCGAGATGTCCCAGCGGAGCGCGATGCGCGCCTGGACGATCGCCGAGCGGTCCTTGTTGTAGGGAAGGATCGACTCGTCGCCCTGCTGACGGATGACGATGACGCGCTGAGCCGGGACGCCGCCGTCCGTGAACTCGCTGCGGAACGTCGCGGGCAGCTGCACGCCGCCGCCGATGCCGGGCGTGAGGTGCGCGGCCGGGAAGTGGTAGTCGGCGGCGATGGAGCCGAAGAGCTCGGCGTCCGTCTTCGCGCTGCCCGGGAGCGTCTCGAACGGGATGAAGCCGGGGACGTTACGGACGACGAAGTTCAGATCGCGATAGATGCCGGTGGCGCTGAAGCGCAGGTACCCCGACTTCACGACGCCCTGGACGGCGGCGCCCTTCGCCGACTGATCCTTCACGGCGCCGGCGGTGTCGAAGTCCTTGAGGTGCTGCTG
>JAYTZB010000564.1:0-12907 GCA_043742085.1 Polyangiaceae bacterium | reverse complement strand
ACCACGACCACGACCACGACCACGGAAACGCCGAGCGTCCCGACGATGCCGGCCGCGCCGGGCGTCACGACTGCGCCGAGCACCCCGACGCCGTCTGCGGATCCCGCGACCTCCCCCTGAGCGCCGGCCGCGCGCGCCGCGACCGCCACGACGATTCGGGTCCGAATCGTGGGCAAGGCCGCGAAACCACTGGCGGCGGGCACGATGAGGACCCGAATCGTCAGCAATCCATCGTCGGCAACCCCCCGGCGGCCGGCTGGCGTGATGGTCAGGACCCGAATCGTCCGTCGGCACTTCACGCCGCGCGCGAGCCGCGTGTGCGTCGCTACTTCTTCTTCGGCGCCGGCGGCTCGACCGGGTGGAGCGACTCGAAGCGGAAGCCGCGCGGGAGCAGCGGCTTGCCCATCGCATAGAGGGTGGTCTCCTCGTAGCGGGAGCGCGGCGGCGTCGCCGTGCCGGCACGGAAGATCGAGCCGTGGATACCCGCGCCGCGATCGAGGAGAACGGCACGCGTGCAACCTGCGCGCTTCAGTGTCTCCGCCATGGCCTCCACGCCCGCGCCGCTGGCCGCCGACATGATACGTGCAACATACACGCGACCCGCCGCCGTCAAGCCGAGCGCCGCGCGCGCGCGGGAGCCAGCAGGCGAGACGGCGAGCACCTTGCCGTCGTCGATGAGGAGCGGCAGCTCCACGGCGTCGACGTGCGCGGGCACCGCGGCGAGCTCGCGCGGGCTGGCGATGGTGAGCTGACCGTCCTCTGACGCCACCAGCGCCGCCGAGTGCTCCGTGCCGCTGCTCATGGGCAGCGCCACGCGCCCGTCCGTGGCGAGGCCGCGCAGACGCTTGGCTTCCGAGACTCCGAGCGTGAGCGCGAAGAGCACGCGATGCGCGTCGTCGTCCGCGAGCTCGTGCGCACGCGTCGCGCCGGTCTTCGCGTCCGGCTCGCCGGTCCCGGCGCGCACCCTGAAGCTCGCGCGCGCCGGCTCGATCTCGAGAACGTCGACGCCGTTCGCTGCCGTCGCATGCCACAGACCCGCCAGCCACGCGGGCGCCGGCTGCACCCCCGGATCGGGCTCCCACGCCGTCTTTTCAGCCTTTTCAGCCTTTTCGCCCTCGAGCGACGGCGGCGTCGGATCGTGGAGCGTCATGTAGAAGAAGTCCTTCGGCGCGTATTCGATGTAACGCGCCGTATCGATCTCCATCTGCTTGTCGAGGAGCTCGGACTTGTAGTTGCGTCCCTTGAGCTCGCTGATGTTCGTGAAGATGAACCCGGTGTGGTGCGGGTTCATGTCGAGGTGCATGCCGTACACGCACGACGCCATCTTCATCGCCTTGCCGAGCGTGGTCGCGCTCACGTCGTCGCCCCACGCGTAGAGGAGATGCCCGGCGTTGGTGACGCAGAGCCCCGAGCGCTCCGTCTGCATGGTCGTGCCGGGCAGCGTGAAGCCCCACTGCGCGCGGCCGCTCGGATTGACCTTGTCGTTGTCGACGAGCGGATCGAGGTTCTGGCGGAACGAGACGATGTCGCTCGCCTCGACGTCCTGGATGCCGCCGACGTCCTTGTTCGTTCCCCATGACCCGAGCCCGTACCGACCGTCCTTCGTGATGATCACGGTGGCGATGCCAGGCTGCGGCGGGAGGAGCACGCGCTTCCTCAGCATCATGCCGTAGGCGCCGTGTTCGGTCTTGAAGCCGCCGTTGAACGCGGCCGCGATCCTCGTGTAGACCGCCGGATCGCGCGGGATTCGCCCGGCGCCAGGCGGGCCCGTCAACGGCTTGGGGTCCTCGCTCCCCGCCTCCATCTCGAGGTCGAGCTGCCGCATGTCCATCGCGAGGAGCACGACCTTCGCGTACGGACGCTCCTCGTCGGGACGCACGAACGTTCGATAGAACATCGACGGAGGCGCCTCGCCGCCTGCCGGCGTGGGCAGATGCTTGACCCAGGGCTGAGTGGGCGTCGTCCACTCCCCTTCTCCGGGCTCGGGCGTCTTCCACATCGAGTGCACCGGCGACGGGGGCCAGTGGCCGAGATCGGCAGCTGCTTGCGACGCATCGAGCACCGTCGCGGGCGGCGGAGTGTTGTCGGGCTCGCGCGCGAGCGCCTCGCCTCCCGCGCTCACCTTGAAGGCGGCCTGCTTCATGGTGTCGCGAAGCGCGAAGGTCTTCTCTTCGAGCCACGCGATGGGCGCGGGACCGATCCACGGCACGGCGCGCACGGTGTCGACGGCCCAGAACACCACCGGCTTCGCGAGATGACGCCGGCTCTCGGCACGCACGCCGGGCGCCGCCCCGCCGAGCAGCTCGCTCTTGTCGAGATCGAGCCGCGCCGATCGCGTCGCGCGCTGCGCGCGATCGTCGTCGGCGAGCGCGATGTCGAGCGTCGTGTCCGAGACGGCGAGCCCGACACGCTGCGCCGGCTGCTCGAGCGTGACGTCGACGCGCCCGATGCCGTCGCCGCTGCCCGTGAGCTGCCAGTTCGTGACCGCCGCCATCAGCCGATCGTGCAGCTTCCTGGTGACGTTCTGCGCGCCCTCGCCGGCAAGATCGAGCGCCGTGACGCTCTGCTCCTGACCAAACGCGAACGTGGCATACGCAGCATGCGAGCCGCGGACGACGAGCGCGTGATCGTCGCCGAGCGGTGTTGCGGTCAGGTTGTGCGGCGACGTGAAGGCGAGCGGGGTGCCCTCCGGCGAGAGACGCACCCGCGCGCGATGGAGATCGCGCGGACCATTCTCGGTCTCGCTGGCGAGGAAGAGGACGAACCGCCCCAGCACGAGGTCCGAGAGCACCCCGCCCGACGGCTCCCAGCGCACGTCTTCGGCACGCACCACGCCTTGCGAGGCAGCTCCGAGGACCGCGGCGAGCTCGGACGCGTTGGAGGGCACCGGGTCGAGCTGCACGACGGCAGCGAGCGCGCTCACCATCATGAGGCCTGCGACGAACGGCGCACGACGTCGCACGAAGCCCGAGAGATGCACGCGATGCGGACGATTCATTGGCGTGAGGGCGGACAGTCAAGCGACGACGCGTGAGAATGGCAAGTGGGCGGGCGTAATTGGCCCGATGGCCCGATGGCCCGCTTCGGGAGACCGAGCCGCCCAGCTCTTCCTTGGCCGAATGAGCATGGGCCTAAATTTCCGCTATAGTCAGCCGTTCGTGAGGGGGACGCTCTTTTTGTGGCGTCGAGGGGTGGGGGGATGATCGCGTTTGGAAGTGGAATGAGTGCTGCCGCGAGCGCGGTGGCCGCGGCCAAGGAGGCGGCGGCGCAAGCTCTGAAGACGCTGCAGGGGCAAGCGCCCAAGCTGGCGATCGTCTTCGCATCGGCGAGCTACGAGGACGTCGAGCAAGCCGCGCGCGCGGTTCGCTCCGTCATCGGAGACGCACAGATCGTCGGCGGCACCTCCGGCGGTTGTGTCTTCGGCAGCGACGAGGCCGCAGCGCGAGGCGTCTCGGTGGTGCTCGTCGGAGGAGACGGCCTCGAGGTCGAGAGCCGAACGGCGCAGCTCGGCACCCACACCTACGTCGAGACCGTGCCCGCCGCCGAGCGCGTCGCGCACGCTGCCGATCGCGCCGCGCAGCGAGGCTTCGGTCACTTCGCTTGCCTCGTGTTCGCGCCGGGAATTTCCGTGGACGGCGAAGCGCTCGTCGCCGCCGTCCGCAAGGGCGCTGGGCCTCGCGCCCAGCTCGCAGGCGCCGTCACCGGAGACGACTTCACGATGGACCGCTCCAAGGTCCTCTTCGGCGACGAGCTGAGCGACGACAGCGTGGTGATCACCGGGATCTTCACACGCACGCCGATCGGCATCGCGGCGCGTCACGGTTGGGCAGCGGTCGGACCCGTTCGCACCGTCACGCGCGCCGACGGCATCTATCTCCACGAGCTCGACGGCCGGCCCGCGCTCGACGTCTGGGTCGAGGACGCCCGCCGCGCCGGCGGGGCGCCCCCCGAGGACCCGAAGGACCTCGCGCTCTATCTCGCCAATCACTACGAGCTCGGCCTCGCCGACGGCTCGACGCCGCGCATCGCGGTGGCCGACGACAAGCGCGAGCTCGTCGTCCGCGTGCCTTTTGCGATACGCGCAGACCGGGCCATCCATCTCTCGGCATCGGTCTCCGACGGCACGCACGTCCGCGTCCTGCACGCGACGCGCGGCGATCTGCTGCGCGCATCGAGCGAAGCGGCGACATCGGCGGTGCTTCGCGCCGGTAGCCGCGTCTCGGGCGCGCTCGTGCTGGCGTGCTCGAGCCGGCTCGTCGTCCTCGGCGACGCGTTCGCCGAGGAGCCGGCCGGTATCCGTCTCGCCGTCGACGCGCCGATTGGCGGTGCCTGCGTGTTCGGGGAGATCGCGCGCAACCTGCGCGACGTCGACGCGTTCTTCAACACCACCGCGGTGGTCGTCGCGTTCGCGGCCTGATTTTCAGGCCTCGGCGACGAGCTTCGCCATGTCCTCGGGCAGCGGCGATGACACGTCGAACGCAAGCGCAGCGTCGCCGCCGCCGTCGTAGGAGATGCGTGCAGCATGCAAGGCATGGCGCTCGAGGCCCTCGACCGCCACGCCGCCGTAGAGGACATCGCCCGCGAGCGGGTGCTCGATGGCTGCGAAGTGCGCGCGGAGCTGATGGCGAACCGCGCGCGCCGCTTCGGCACGGACGAGCGCCCACTGCCCCACCCGACGCTCGACGCGGTAGCTCGTGGAGGCGGGCCGCGGCGCATAGCGCATGACATCGCGCGGATGGATGCACGGGTACACGCGACGCTTGTCCTTGGGGTGATTCGTGATCGGGTACTCGATGGTCCCCTGATCGGGCAGGTTCTCGGACGCGCAGATCAGCAGGTACTCCTTGCCGAGCTTCTCGAACTGGAGCGCGTCGCGCAGCGACTCGAACGCCTCCTTGGTGCGCGCGACGACGACGAGACCGGACGTCTCGTTGTCGAGCCGATGGACGATGCCGGGCTCCCGGACGGAGTAGCCGATGCCCACCAGGTCGGGATGTCGTCCCGCGATGGCGTTCGCGAGCGTGCCTTTCTCGTCGGCACGCAGCGGCGCGGTCGGTTGACCCGCGGGCTTGTCGACGACGAACAGCTTCGCGGTCTCCTGCCGGATCACGAGCGGCGCATCCGGCTCGGGGATGACCGGCGTATCGACCGACCCGAGCGCCTCGTCGAGCACGATGCGATCGCCTTCCGTGACGACCGCGCCTTTCGCCACGATGCGACCGTTGACGCTGACCGTCCCCTCCTCGATCGCACGCTTCACGCGAGCGCGCGACGTCCCCTCCACGAGGGCGATGATCGCCTTGTCGAGACGTGCACCGTTGAGCTCATTCGTGACCGTGACCTCGAGCTTCGCCATTTCGCGCGGCAGTCTAGCGCGTTCGAGCCGCTCAGGGCGAAGGCGCAGGATCTTCGGGCGCAGGCGCGGCCGTCGCGGTGCCGGCGGCGGGCGCGTTCTCGGGGCTCGCCGCGGCGCCGCCATCCTTTGCGGAGGCGGTGCTCGTGCCTGCAGCAGGCCGCCGCGGAGGAGCCGCGCTCCGCGGCGTCGAGCCCGCGTTCTTCGCGGTCACCGGCAGGTCCGGCGCCGTGATCTCGATGAGCGAGGGTGCCGGCGACGGGCTGACGGGCGCGGTTGCGGTGGTCTCGGCCGGCACTGGCGCGGCCGACGTGACGCGCGAGCGTCCTTCGTCTCCGCCCGACACGAAGAACACGACGAGGACGATCGCGGCGGCCATGGCGGCCGTACCGAGGAGCAGCGCGGCGATCGGGATACCGCCCGACGCACGACGCGCGACGGTCGCCGTCACACCAGGCAGCTCGTGCACGGGACGCGGCGAGAGCGGAACGCCGAGCGGAACGCCGAGCGGTGGAGCATCCGCCGGCCTCGCCATGACGATGGTCGGATCGGACGAGAACGACACGAGCTTCGGCGAGCTCTCGTCATCGGCGAGGCCGGTGACGTCGCGCACCGTGTCGTCGGAGAGGACGCTGCGAATGCCGTCTGCAGGCGTGCCGGTGCCGAGATCGACGAACGCTTCGAGATCGCGCATCTCCGGCGTCGATGCGACGACGGCCTTGCGGAACGCGTGGCGGAACGTCGCGACGTCGGGCCAGCGATCCTTCTTCGCGTAGGCGAGCGCGCAGTCGATGGTCGCAGCGACGCGATGGTCGATGGTTCGATCCGCCGTCGAGACGAACCGCGCGGACCGCATCGCGGCCATGAGCAGCTGTTGATGCGCATCACGCCCCAGGTGGACGTGCTCGCCGGTGAGCAACGCGAAGATCATCGCCCCGAGCGACCAGACGTCCGACTGTGCGTCGACCTCTGCGCGAGCGCCGCGCGCTTGCTCGGGCGCCATGTACGCGGGCGTGCCCATCACGAGCCCCGCAGCGCTGAGCGACGAGTCCATCTCGCGGTCGAAGATGCGCGCCGTTCCGAAATCGAGGAGCTTCAAGCGTCCACGCGCGCCCGGGAGCGAGCCGGGCTGCGCGGTGGTGATGAAGATGTTGCCGGGCTTCAGATCGCGGTGGACGACACCGGCAGCGTGCACGGCGGCGATGGCGCTCATGAGCTCGTCGGCGATGGGCGCGAGCTCGACGAGCGGGATCTTGCCGTTGCCGCGCTCTCGCATCTCGTCGAGCGTCTCGCCGTGGAGCAGCTCCATGACGAGATACGCGCAGCCGTCCTCGGTGATCCCGTCGTCTCCGATGGGGACGATGGCGCGATGCTTGATGGCGTTCGCGAGCCCGGCCTCGCGGAGGAAGCGCTGGAGCAGCGCAGGATCCGCGCACAGCGCCTGGTGGATGATCTTCAGCGCAGCGCGGTGGCCGTTCCGATGCGTGGCGCCGTAGACGGCGGCCGTCGAGCCGCAGCCGAGCAGCTCGTCGATGCGCCAGCGCGCGTCGACCGTCGTCCCGACCCTCCTCTCGTACCGCTCGGTCTCTTTTCCGTGACGCCGCATAGGACCGAAGGCTCCCCTAGTCTCGCCGATCATCTCACGGCGCGTTCAGACGCAGCAAGCCCAGGCTTCGAGGCCGATGCGGTCCGATTCGAACAAGAAAGGAGAGAGCTCGTCGAGCGTGCCGGTCTTCGAGCGCGGTGCGCCCAGCCTGCGCGCGGCCTGACGAGCCACCGCCGCGACCAGCGGATGCGGACACTGCGCGAGCGCCACGAGCTCCGGCACCAGCTCCGCCGCACGAAGCTCGGCCGCGACCACCGCCGCGAACGGACGCGGATCGTTCGGTCTCGGCGTGCGATCACGCAAGATGCGTCGCAGCACCTCGACCGCGCGCGACGTGGGCGCGAGCGCCGACGTGCGCCGATAGCCGGCGGGCACGAGACCCAGCCGCCCGGCGGCGGCCGCCGTCTGGAGCCAGTCACGCGCTGCGCCGAGGAGTATCTCGCAGCCCGGCTCGATGGCCTCCATGGCCTCGGCGCCCTCCGCCGTGCCGTCGAGGTCCAGCGCGATCGGCGTGCTCTGCTCGTTCGCATAGGACTCGAGATGCGCGACGAGACGCTCGAGCGAGACCGGACCCACCGTCTCACCCACGAAGCGATCGCGATCGGTGGCAATGGCGACCCGGCTCGAGAGCGCGGCGCCCGCGAGCAGATGATGCGCCCGTGACGTCGCGACCTCGACCGTGCGAACCGCTGCCCAGCGCAGGATGCGCGGGGTCTCGTCGATGTGGACGAGGACACCCCACGGCACGATGGCCATGCGCACACTCCCCGTCGCCGTGGACGGAGCACCTCCACCACGCAGCGCGAACGCGGACAGCACCGACGCGAGGAGCCCGGCGACCACCGCCTGGCGGCTGTCGAGGCCGCTCATCGCAAGCGTCACGCCGGCCCCGAGCCCGAACGCCGTCGCCGCAACGCCCAGGCGCGGCACGGCAATCGGCTCGAGCCCGACGTACCTGAAATCAGGCGCGGGCGCGTGACCCGGAGCACAAGCCATCCCTTACCTTGACCCGAGGAACGCCCCCGGACCAGCCGAGGAAAGTGTTCCCGGCGCTTTTGCCGCTAAGCTAGCGCTCGTTCTCGTGGCGTTATGCGTTCAGTGCAACCAGACCATCGCCGACGGCGACGCCGTTTGTCCGCACTGTCGCAGCCTGCAGCCTTCGCGCTCGCAGGGACGTACGCTCGGCGCGGGTACGAACATCGACCGCGGCTACGGGAAGATCGTCGTCGACGCTCGCATCGGCTCGGGAGCGATGGGCACCGTCTATCGCGCCTGGCTCTTCTGGGATCCGAAGGGACCACGCGGGAGCGAGAAGCCTACCCCGCTCGCGCTGAAGCAGCTCAAACCGCAGGCGAGCATCCAGCCGGAGCTGCGCGCGTTCTTCCAGAACGAGGCGGAGGCGCTCCAGCTCCTCGCGCATCCCAACGTCGTGCGCTTCCACGAGCTCTTCACGTGGACGCCCACGTTGAGCGGAGCTCCTCCTGCACCGAGCGCGGCCGTCGCGTCACACGGGAGCGCTGCGCCGTCGGCGGTCGTCTCCTCGGCATCGCTCTCTCCCATCCTCGCCATGGAGTACGTCGACGGCGACACGCTCGAGGACGTGGTCGCGCGGAACGTGGCGCGCGCGCGTCTCGCGGGGGAGGGCGCGCTGCCCGGGCTCGAGCTGCAGCGCGCCTGGTATTACTTCCAGCAGCTCCTCGGTGCGCTCGCGGCGACGCACGCGCTCGGCATCGTGCATCGCGACGTGAAGCCGTCGAACATCATGATCCGCCGCGACGGGATCGTGAAGCTCACCGACTACGGCATCGCGCATCTCATGCGGCCGATGCACGGCCTCGTCGCGCCGTCGCCGCAAGAGCTCGCGCCCGGCACCGGCGCGTACATGTCACCGGAGCAGGTGCTCGGTCACCCGCTCGACGGTCGAAGCGACTTGTATTCTGCAGGTATCGTTCTCTACGAGATGCTCGCGGGGAGGCCGCCGTTCCTGCCCAGCGAGAAGAGCGAGTTCACGCTTCGCATGGACCAGGTCGAGTCGACACCGCCGCCGATCCGTTCGCTCGTCCCGATGGCGCCGCCCGTACTCGATCAGCTCTTCAACCGTGCGCTCGCGAAGGCGCCCTCGATGCGGTTCGGGAGCGCGATCGAGATGGGCGAGGCGTTTCGCGCAGCCTTCGGCCTGCCGAGCACGCCGGCGTGGCGCGCGCAGAGCGAGATCGCTCTCGTCGCACGCGGCGCTGCGACGGATCCGGATCGCGCGCTCAAGCTGGCGACGTTGCGCAACGTCGTGAAGCAGGAATACCGCACGCAGCCGATGCCTCAGCGCCCGATACCGCCGGCGCCGCGCTGAGCGGCTCTCGTCGAGACCTCAGGTCTTCGACTTGAGGTGGCGGACTTCGGCCTGCGCGTCACGATGCTGCGGGTTCGCGGCGAGCAGCTCGTTGAAGTCGGCGAGCGCTTCCTGGTAGCGATTCGTGCGCGAGAAGAGCTTGCCGCGATAGAGCAGCGCACGCTCGCTCGACGGCTCTTCGGCAAGCACGCGCGTCATCGTCGTGATCGCCTCTTCGACGGCTGCGGGCGCATTGCCGAGCGCGCGGATCCAGAAGAGCAACGTGACGTAGTCGACCTGCGTCGGATCACCGTCGACCGCTTTTTGTGCGAGCTTCTCGGCGCCGGCGATGTCGTTGCGCTGCAGCGCGGCTTCCGCAAGGCGGAAGCTCTGCATCGCCTCGAGCGCGGCCTCGGCCTCGGCGAAGCCATCGTCGCTGATATCGACGGCGCGGTTGTTCGGCGAGCCCGCGCCGACGTCGAGCTCGATCTCGATGTCGTCACCGCCGCCATCGGCCGGCCCATTGCTCTTCGCGGTCAGGGGCGCTGCGGGCGCTGGAGCGCCCGGAGCGGCGACGATGGGTGCAGACTGCACGCTCGGCGGCTTCGGCGACGGCTGCGCGAGACCGGAGCGCACCGCGGGAACCTTCGCCGGTGGTGCCACGCCCGGAGTCGTCATCGCGCCCGGACGCGCCGCCAGCTTGCTCGGCAATCCCGGGGATGGACGCGCCGCGGGCGTCGCTGCACGCGCGGCAGCCGCGGCGGCCACGGCTTGACCGAGCTTGCTCTGGAGGAACGCCGGTGACGGGCGAGCGATGGTCTTCGCGCCATCCGGCGGCGTCGTCGAAGGCGGATGCGCCTCCTCGGGAGGCGGCGCGGCCGGCGGAACCACGGGCGCTGCGGCCATCGGTGCGGACGGCTTCGGAGGTGCGTTCGCCGCGCTCGCCTGCTGTCGCTGCTCCTGCGTCAGCGCCGGCTGAATGCCGACCATCGTCGCCTTCTTCGCGGTGATGGGACGGATCTGCGGAGCGCTCGCGCGCGGCAAGCCCTGTGAGGACGCCGGCGGCTGCTGCGGACGTGCGGCCGGCGCCATCGCGCGCGGCGTCGGCGCTGCTGCGGGAACGCCCGGGCTGGTCGGCCCGGTCGGCTTGCGGAGGCTCACCGGCGATGCTGCAGCCGGAGGGGTGCGCACCGAAGGCGGAGGCGGCCCGACGTTGGCGCGCGCCGTCGGCGGCGGCGGTCCCGCGCCGATGGCTTGTCGGCGCGGCGAGGCCGGAGGCGGAACGCTCGCTGACATGCCCGCGCTCGACATGGGCACCGAGGCCGACGGGCCCCCTTTGACCGGGATCGATCCCGAGGCAGCCGGCGCTCCTGAGGCGCTCGTCGCGGCCTTCCACTGCTGGCCGTTCTTCGAGGCCATCGGGCCTTTTTTCTGACCCTTGAACGCGAACTGTCGCGTCACGGCGAGCGAGTACACGAGCGAGGAGACGACCTCTTCGTCAGCGACGTTGCGCTTGAAGAGCTGCGCAAGCGGGATGCTCTCGGAGCGGATCATGTCGAGGGTCGCCTGCTCCTCGGGGAGGAGCGCGAGGTTGTCGAGCTCCGCATCGTCGTGGAGGAGGAGCGGGTGCTTGCCGATGCGGTTCAGCGTGGCGCGAATGCGTGCACGATCCATCCAGTTGCGGACGCTCGCGAGGATGGGGTTCAGCGGACATCCCACGGGCACGTCGCCGCCGCCCCAGCCTTCAAGGAGATCGATCTCGCGGTAGTACGAGTACGTGATCTCCGGCGCGAGGTTCGCGAGATAGGCGATCTTGTTGAGGAGCTGCGCCTCGAGCGCCCACAGCAGGGCTTCCCGCGAGACGAGGTCGTGACCCACGAGGTACTCACCGAGCAGGATGCCTAGCCGACGCGCGCCCTCGACAGCCTGCTCGACGGCCTTCGTCTCGATGGCGCCGCCGTGCACGAGGATCTGCCCGAGCAGCGCTACCTGATCGTTGAGGCGGATCTTCGTGGGCACGCCGCCGACGAAGTAGATCGTGTCCTCGCCCTCTCCGCCCTGGAAGACGACGCTGCCCGTCAGCGAGTGATCGAGCATGTAGACGAGGACGTGCGGCAGCGGCGTGGCGGAGAGGTTGCCGCGCGCGGTGGGCTCGCGTGACGCCCGCTGTCCGGGACGATTCGTGTTGCGGTCGGCGTGCTCGTCGCCCTGCACCTGGAAGAGCGTGCGATCGGGGCTGTGGCCGCCCGGCGCGGGCGGCGCGAGCGAGTCGTTGATCATTCGACCCATCGCCTCGGCGACGGCCGACGGGCTCGAGCCCATCGAGGGAAGCGATGCGCTCGAGTTGTGCTCGCCCGACTGGATGCTGCTGCCGGTCTCGGTGCGTGCAGCGGGCGGCGGCTCGGCGTCGTCGCTGCTCCAGGCGGCGTACTGCTCGGCGTACTGGTCGGCGATGCTCCGCGACGTCTGCTGCGCGTGGGCGGTGCCCCCCGGCGGGGGCATCGCAATCGGCGCGAGAGGCGAGATGGGAGGCAGCGGCGCGGTCTGCGGAGGCATGGGGATGGGCGCGCGCTCGGGACCGCGGGCGTCGCTCCTTGCCATCGGCGCCACATACGCGGCCTGCTGGTGCTGCTGGTGCTGATGTTGCGGAGCGGGCTCGAGCTCCGGCGGAGGCTGGCTGTCGCGCTCGTCGCCGTAGGCTTCGGCCTCGACGCCCTGCCGCAATTCCAGGCCCTTTCGCCATCCGTCGACGCTCATCACGCGCACGACCTGACGATGCGGATCTTGCGCGAGCTCGATCTCGACCGGCTGAAGCTGTTGCCCGTTCTGATCCATCACGAGGCGTACGCGCGGCTTCTCGCCCGGCCCCTTGGGCCCGCGAACCACCTCCGCCACCTCGCCCGTGGCGAGCTGCACGACCGTCCCCATCGGCAAGAGGCCGAGCGCCGATACGAGCATCCGCAGCACGGTGCGGTCCTGCGGATCCTTGAGCTCCTCGGAGAGCGCAGCGACTGCGTAGTCGGGCGTCGGCGGGAGGAGGCCCGGCTCCGGCGTCAGGAGATCGTTGTAGCGACGGGCGATGGCGATGAGCTTCGCGTGCAGCGTCGGCGCGCGAGCTCCCCAGTAGACGGGACCGAGCCACTGCTGGCGGCGGAGCCAGAGCGCTTCGAAGGTGAGCACCGTGCGCGTGATCGACGGCTCGTTCACGCGACCGAGCGCGGTGAGCACGGCGGCGGCGCCGGCGGCGAGGCGGTCCTCCTGGTCCTCGGAGAGCACGGTCGGTCCGGCCATGCCGGGCATCGCGGGACCCGCGGCCTGCGAGAGCGCCATCGCGCGCGGACGCGCGACGTCGTGCATCATGCCGGCCATCGCGATCTGCGAGAGGATGGCGCGGTCCTGCGTGACCTCACGCGCCATCGACACGGCGAGGATGGCGGTGTTCACCGCGCGACCGGCCTCGTCGAAGTTGGCGTTGCGAACCTCGGTGACGCCGAGGAACGCCGGGGTCGATCCGTCGGAGAGGTCGACGAGGCTCTGCGCGATGCGCTTGATGCGGCGCGGGAGGATGTAGCGGCTCGCCTGAAGGTCCTCGAAGAACCGCCGCATGATGACGACGGCCGAC
>JAYTZB010000563.1:0-3043 GCA_043742085.1 Polyangiaceae bacterium | reverse complement strand
CGGTCCTCGGCGAGCTCGTTGCGCGACGTCTTCGGCTGGAGCCGGCCGTTCGAGCCCTCGCTCCTGCCGCCGCCGATGATGGACCTGGCGCGCGCCGCGGGGATCATCGAAGACGGAGCGCTCCTGCGCTCGAGGGTGCGCTTCTCCTCGATCGGCGAGCGGCTGTTCGTCCATTCCGCCTACCCGACCACCGCCGCGGACGCGGTGTTCTTCGGCCCCGACACCTATCGTTATTGCGATCTCATCGCCGACGAGACGAAGCGTGGCGGGCGCGCGGCGCGCGTCGTCGACGTGGGCTGCGGGTCGGGCGCGGGCGGGATCATCGCCGCGCAACATGCAGACCAGATCGTGCTCGCCGACATCAACGGTGGCGCGCTCGCGTACGCGCGCGTCAACGCCGCGCTCGCCGGCATCGAGGACCGGGTGGAGATCGTCGAGAGCGACGTCCTCCGCGAAGTCTCCGGCCCCATCGATCTCGTGATCGCCAATCCTCCGTACATGGTGGATCCGGCGAGCCGTGCCTATCGAGACGGCGGCGGCAGCTTCGGGGAAGCGCTCGCGGTACGCATCGCCAGGGAGGCTCTGTCGCGACTCGAGCCCGGCGGACGCCTCGTGCTCTACACGGGGGCGGCCGTGGTGGACGGTGTCGACACGTTCCTGCGCGCCGTGCGTGACGTCTGCACCGAGGCACGCGCCGAGTGGCATTACCGCGAGATCGACCCCGACGTCTTCGGCGAGGAGATCGAGCAGAACGACGCCTACGCGCGCGTGGAGCGCATCGCAGCCGTGGCGCTGATCGCTACCGCCGCACGACAAGCTCTCGCATGAGATGTGGCGTGCAGCCTCGCGCCATGACGAGTTGCCCGCACGGCGACGCGCGAGGCCCCTGAAAAACCGGCGTTTCCCGCGGCGCGTGCCTTGCACGATGCGCCGTCGATGAGCGCCGTAGCCTACCGATCACCTCTCAGCGACGCGGACGAGCTCCACCGCGCGCTCACCGCGTTCAATCGCCGTCGCCTCGCGCCCACGTGCGGCTCGGTGTCGTGGGAAAGCGAGCTCGAGGACGAGCACGCGTGGCGGACGCACGAGGGAGACTTCGTGGAGCACGAGCGACAGCTCGTCGCGGCGCGTGCCGCCGAGGCGCCCACCGACCCCGCGGGCTTCGTCGCGTGGTTCGAGGAGTTGAAGGAGAACGGGCCGGGACAGCGCGACTCGCTCTTCCCGTGGCTCGACGAGGAGGCACCGCTCGACGCGATGATCTGGTTCCTCGCGCAGGAGGTCGCGGGCGAGGCCGGGTTCGACGACCTCGTCGCGATGACGCAGGTGAAGCTCCCCACGCAGGCGAAGCTCGAGCTGGCGCGCAACTACTGGGACGAGATGGGTCAGGGCAAGCGCGGCGGAATGCACGGCCCGATGCTGGAGGTGCTCGCGCACGAGCTCGGCATCGCGTCCGGACAGCCCGTGGTGTGGGAGGCCCTCGCGCTCGGCAACCTGATGACCGCGCTCGCGATGAACCGTCGCTACACGTATCACTCGGTCGGCGCGCTCGGCGTCATCGAGCTCACGGCTCCGGGACGCGCCGCTCACGTCAACGCGGGCCTCAAGCGGCTCGGCGTGCAGGGCGAAGCGCGCCGGTATTTCGCGCTTCATGCGACGCTCGACGTGAAGCACTCGATCGCGTGGAACCGTGAGGTCCTGACCTCCCTCGTCGCAGAGAACCCGCAGACGGCACGGGCGATGGCGGAAGGCGCGCTCATGCGCCTCGAGGCGGGTAGGCGATGCTTCGAGCGCTATCGCGCCGAGCTGAGCGCGTTCATGGGCCCGGCCTCGCGGCGCTACCCGTACCTGCGCGCCGCGCGCTGAGCGGGGCGCGCGCGCGCTACGTCAATCGTGCCCGCAGAAGCGCAGGATCGACAGGACGAGCGTGCGCACGACACTGCGTAGCTGCGCGACCGGGACGTGCTCGTTGGGCGCATGCGCGTGCTTCACGTTCCCCGGTCCGTAGTGCAGCGTCGGGACGTTTCCGAGCCCGACCATCAGCCGCAGATCGCTGCCGTACGGCGCACCGTGGACCTCGGGCTCGTTCCCCTCGAGCGACGCATGCACGCCGGACACGAGGCGCACCAGCGGATGGTCGGATGCGATGTGGCCGCTGGCGAACTGCCCGCCGAACCACTCGACCGACACCGGATGCTCGCGTAGCCAGGGATCGCTCGCGCAAGCATCGGCGACCGCGCGCTCGAGATCCATGCGCGCATCACCCACGGTCTCTCCGAGCGCGACGCCGATGCGTCCTTCGGCCACGAGCTGATCGGGCACCGAGCTCGGCCAGTCGCCGGCGCGAAGAGTGCCGAGGCAGAGCGGAAACGGCAGCGGATAACGCGTGAAGAGTGCATCCTTCTTCGCGTTGCGGCGCTTCTCCAGCTCGTCGAGGGACTTCCACACGATCCAGAACTTCTCGATCGTGCTCACGCCTTCTTCGCGGACGCTCGCGTGCGTCGAGCGCCCGGTGATCGCGAGGCGGAACGTGAGCGCGCCGGCGCATGCCGGCACGATCGCGAGGTCGGTGGGCTCGGGGATGATGGCCGCATCACCGCGATAGCCGCGGAGGAGCGTCGCGAAGGTGCCGAGACCGCCGTCCTCTTCGCCGACCACGCTCTCGAGGAGCACGCGACCCTTCAGCGTGATGCCCGCGGCGCGGATGGCGGCGATGGCGAAGAGGTTGCAGACGAGGCCGCCCTTCATGTCGCAAGCGCCGCGTCCGTAGACAGCGCCGTCGCGCGTGACGCCGGAGTAGGGATCGCGATCGACCCACTGCGAGAGATCTCCCGGAGGGACGACGTCGATGTGCCCGTTGAGGACGAGCGTGGGTCCCGACGCGGCGCCCCACGACCCGACGAGGCCGAGCGCGGACGAGCGATGCACCTCCGAGCCCGGGAAGTCGGGATGCGACGTGGTCTCCGCGAGCGGAATCTCCCAGAGATCGGTGGCGAGGCCGGCCGCGCGCATCTGCCCTTCGAACCAGCGCTGAGCTTCGTTCTCC
>JAYTZB010000562.1:0-1802 GCA_043742085.1 Polyangiaceae bacterium | reverse complement strand
ACGCTCCGCCTCGCCATCCGCGCACGGCGCAAGGGCAAGCAGATCGCGCGCGCCGCCATCCTCGCGGCGGTCGCGCAGCAGCGTTACCCCGACGACGCGGCGACCGCGCAGCTCGCGAAGGAGACGCTCGCCGAGGCTGCGCCGCAGCTGAACGAGTACGTCATCGACTGCAACGCTGATTGCGCCGTCGCCGCCGACGGGCGCGTCGTCTCGCCATCCGACGCGCCGAAGCATCGCATCTTCCTCGAGCCGGGCTCGCACGAGCTCGGCGTCAGCTTCAAGCAAGGCGGCGTCGCCAGGCACGTCGACGCCAAGCGCGGAGGCAAGGACGCGCTCGCGTTCGAGGCGCCGCCGGTGCCGGTGGCGCCGCCGGTGGTCGTCACGCCGCCACCGCCGCCGCCTCCCGTCGTCCCCGAGACGCCGCCGAGCAGCAAGCCGCTCGGACCGGCCGTGTTCTTCGTCGCCGCCGGCGTGACCGTCGCGCTCGGCGCAGGCACCGTGCTCTCCGGCCTCGATGCGAAGAACAACCCCGGCGTCGACGCCGTGCGCAAGGCGTGCGCCGGGAAGGACACGAGCTGCCCTGAGTACCAGGACGGGAAATCGAAGGAGACCCGCACCAACGTGCTCCTCGGAGTCACCATCGGAGCCGCGGCCATCACCGGCGTGATCGGCATCTTCTTCACGGCTTGGTCGAGCTCCGCGTCGAGCTCCGCCGTGAAGGTCGGAGCCGCCCCGACACCCGGCGGAGGCACCGTCGCGGCATTCGGCCAGTTCTGACAGCGTGGATCGCCGCCGGACCACCTTGCCGGACGTGATGTCGCCCGGGAAGGCAAAGAGTGGTTCAATAGTTGAAGGGTGGGATCCTGACCAAGCTGCTCGCAAAGGACGGAGAAGGCGAACGCCTCGACCGCTTCGAGCTCATCGCCGAGCTCGCGAGCGGCGGCATGGCGACGGTCTTCCTCGCCCGCCTCTCGGGCGTCGCGGGCTTCCAGCGCCTCGTCGCGATCAAGCGACTTCATCCGCACCTCGCGCGTGAGCCCGAGTTCGTCGAGATGTTCCTCGACGAGGCACGCCTCGCCGCGCGCATCCACCATCCCAACGTGGTGCCCATCCAGGAAGTAGGCGAGAGCGACCAGGGCTACTACCTCGTGATGGACTACATCGAGGGCGACACGCTCGCGCGCGTCCTCGCCAAGGCCGCGAAGTCCAACAGCACGGTCCCGTACGGCGTCACCATCCGCATCCTCCTCGACACGCTCGCCGGCCTCCACGCCGCGCACGAGATGAAGGACGATCACGGCGAGCCGTTGCAGATCGTCCATCGTGACGTGTCGCCCCAGAACATCCTCGTCGGCGTCGACGGCGTGGCGCGCGTCGTCGACTTCGGCGTTGCTCGCGCTGCGACACGTCTCTCGACGACGCGCTCCGGGCAGCTCAAGGGCAAGCTCGCGTACATGGCGCCGGAGCAGGCCCGCGGCGCCGGCGTCGATCGCCGCGCGGATCTCTTCGCCTGCGGCATCGTGCTGTGGGAGGCGCTCGCCACCAAGCGCCTCTTCAAGGGCGACGGCGAGGCCGAGACGCTCAACCGCGTGCTCTACGAGCCCATCGCCAGGCCCAGCAGCGTGCGTCCCGACGTGCCGAAGGCGCTCGAGGACATCTGCATGAAGGCGCTCTCGCGCGACGTCGACGAGCGCTTCGCCACCGCGCAGGACTTCGGCGACGAGCTCGAGAAGGCCGCGCGAGCGCTCGGCAGCGTCGGCTCCGTGCGCGACGTCGCCGATTGCCTTCAGGAGGTCATCGGC
>JAYTZB010000561.1:0-4684 GCA_043742085.1 Polyangiaceae bacterium | reverse complement strand
TCTCAGATCCTGGAGCTCGGGCCATCTCGCGGGCGGCGGCGGAGGGTACTTCGATGCGCGCTCGTGCTCGAGGCGAGGTCTCTCACCTTCGAGAGCGGTCCACCCGTAGGCCTTCAGCTTGTCGAGAACGACGATGGCATCGTTCGCGTTTTTTGCGCGCAGCTTCGGCAGGGCTTCCGAACGGACCAATTCGATGACAGAGGCTCGGAGCGCGTCCGCCTCCGGCTTCGAGAGCACACGCCCGTCGACCATGTTGCCGAGGAGTTGGCGAACGCGACTCTCCAGGTCATCGAGAAACGCCGGGGCATTCCGAGGCCCTGCCAGCTTCGCTCGAAGCCCATCGAGAACCGCGCGCGCTGCGTCGCTCATCCCGGGTGTTTCGCGCAAGCGCCGCCGATCGTCAAGACCGCGCCTCCCGATGGGAACGGCGTAGGCCGAAGCCGCTACCACTACATGAAGCCGAGGCTGCTCCGGCGGCTGACCGGGAGCACGGCGTCCACGCCGGGGAGATCGTTGCGCGTCATGGCGGCGTCGACGGCAAGCGAGAGCTGATCGCGGTTCAACGTGGCGACGGCGAGGGTCTTGCCGTTCTTGCGGAAGGCGACGGCGGCATCGTTGGCGTCGATGGATCCGAAGACCTCGACGCTGTCGTAGCCGGGCGCATGCCCGATGTACGAGATGGTCAGATCGTAGTGAGCGCTCCAGAAGAACGGCGTGTCGAGGTAGGCCAGCTCGCTCCCGAGCATGGAGCGCGCGGCGTGCTGGCCCTGGCGCTCGGCGTGCACCCAGTGCTCGATGCGCACGTGATCGCCGACGCGCGGATCCGGATAGCGCGCGATGTCGCCGGCAGCCCAGATGCCGGGGGCGCTGGTGCGGAGGCGGTCGTCGACGACCACGCCGTTGTCGACCTTCAGCCCCGCGGCCTCGGCGAGCGCGACGCGCGGCTTCACGCCGACCCCGATCACCACGAGGTCGGCGTCGATCGCGACGCCGTTCGCGAGCTGCACCGATTTCTCGTGGATGGCCTTCGGGGTGGTGCCGAGGTGGAACTTCACGCCCTTGCTCTCGTGGAGCTTCTGCACGTGCGCGCCGAGCGCCTCGCCGAGCGCGCGCGCGAGGGGGACTGGCTCGGGACCCACGACGTGGACCTCGAGGCCGCGGGCGATCAGCGCCGCTGCCACCTCGAGGCCGATGAAGCTCACGCCGATCACGACCGCGCGCTTGGCGGTCTTCGCGTTCTCGATGATGCCGCGCGAATCGGCGAGGGACCGCAGCGTGTGGACGTGCGGGAGAGAAGCGCCTTCGATGGGCAGGCGCGTGGGCTCGCCGCCGGTCGCGAGGAGGAGCGCGTCGTAGCCGATGGTACGACCGCCCTCGAGGGAGACCTTCTTCGCGGCAGCGTCGATGGAGGTGACCGGGGTGCTCGGGAGGAGCTCGCACTTCAGCTCGGCGTAGCGCTCACGCGAGCCGAGCGGGATCCATTCCTCGGGTGCGGTGCCGGCGAGATAGTCCTTCGAGAGGTTGGGCCGATCGACGGGGCCGGGCTCCTCGGCGCCGATCATGGTGATGGTGCCGCCGTAACCTTGCTTCCGGAGCATCTCGACGCACGCCGCTCCGGCGGCACCGGCGCCGACGATGACCACCGACTTGGGGAGGGACTTGGACTTGAGGGCCTTGCGCTTGGGCGCGTCCTTCTTGGTCCCGACCTGCACGAGGTCGCCCGCGCGGACCACCGCGTAGCAGGCGTTGTCGGCGAGGGCGGGGGCGCCGATGGCCTCGCCGGTCTTCAGATCGAAGCACGCGTGGTGCCACGGGCAGCGGATGGTGTTGCCGACGACGAGGCCCTCGGAGAGGGGACCGCCGTAGTGCGTGCATGATGCACCGATGGCGTGCACGTCCTCGCCGACGCGAACGACGACCACCGCCTCGCCGCCGGCGTGCCCGAGCAGCGGCTTGTTCTCCACGAGCTCGGCGAATGCCACGCCCACGGCAAGGTCGGGTCCCGTCAGCTCCTTCGCGCCACCACCCATCACGGCAGTATGCACCGTGATGGCGGTGGGGGGCGCGAGCTTTGCGCGGTCCCAGGAATCAGACGGCGAGCGGCAGGAGGTCGTCGTTGGTGAAGGCGACGTGGAGCATCGCGAGAACGGGCTTCGTCGACGAGGGCCGCGCGGCGTTGCGGTCCAGGTTCGCGGCGCAGCGGTCGAAGAGGTGGACGTCGCCGGCCTCGAGGGCGCTGCGGAGTCGAGGTACGGCCCCGGCAGCGATCTCGACGCTGATCCGGATGGCCTCGTTCGAGAAGAACCCCAGGTCGACGATCACCCCTTCGGCGGCGGCGATGGCGTCCTTCACGCGAGCGATGGCCTCGTGCCGCTCGACGCGGGTGAACGCATCGACGAATGCGTAGCTGAGCATGTCAGGGACCTCGTCGGGATCTTGGGGTCGAGGCACCGTTGGGCAAGGCCCGAAGGAAAGAAGCCTGGCCCCACCGGCTGCGGACTCCGTGATATGCGTTGGCCACTATGCGAAAGCTCTTCCTCGCCTGCGCTCTCGTGCCTTGTGTCGCCCTCCTCATCGGCTGCCCCAAGAAGACCGATGCGACCGACGGCGGGGACGACGCCGCGCCGGCCGTCGTGGCGGTGGACGCTGCACCGGCGGCGCCCGTCGCGAAGAACGTGAACGACGTCGCCCGCTTCCCGGCCGAGAAGCCGCTCGTCGACGACGCACAGAAGACCATCGACCTCTTCGCGTCCGCGAAGACCGGCTGCAAGTCCGGCAACCAGGTCGCGCTCGTGAAGGCCGGCACCGACCCCTTCAAGATCGCCGAGTTCCAGGACTGCATCCTCGTCACGTTCCCCGACCCGAAGGACGCCACCACCACCCTCATGGGCTGGATCCCGAAGGACGCCTTCACCCGCGTCACCGTCGTCGTCGGCGACGCCGGCATCAAGGACGCCGCGGCCGACGCCACCGTCGATGCCGCCGTCGCGACCACCACGCTGAAGTGCCCCGCCGGTCAGGAGGCGATCGCCAACATCGGCAGCGCCGCCGCCTGCAAGAAGAAGTGCACGGCGGACAAGGACTGCAAGACGCCGACGGCCAACGCCTGCGCCAACGCCACGACCGTCGCGGGCAAGATCGTCAAGGTCTGCGCCGCCGAAGCGCCCTGACGTCCGCCGCTGAGCCTCCCCACCCGCACGTGGGTCGGTGCGCGTGGTCAGACCTGACCCGCCGGGTAGGTTCTGACTACATCGGCAGCTCCTACGTACCTTTAGCTCGACCGGTAAAACACGGGCGTTCACTCACTCCGGCGGCAGCACGCCAGGCGCGTCTCGACGGCCCGCTTCCTGCTCACGCGGCGGCATGACCGCTGCCCTCTCCTACGGCTACGACCACGGCACCTCTCTCGAGCAGGCGCGTTCGACGCCGGCCCTCGTGATCCCCGTGGAGCTCGCGGCGCTCTTCGAGGAGAGCACCAAGGCGAAGTCGACGTACTTCCGCCTCGACGAGCGCGACCGCCGCGGGTTCGTGAATTACATCGAGCTCGCGACCACCACCCTCGCTCGCGAGCGCCGCGCCGCGATCGTCGCGACGAGCCTCATCGGTCTGGCGGCGTCGATGGCCAACGCCGCGACCACGTCCCGCGCGCGCAGCTGAACGCCCCGCAGCCTGCTTCGCTCAGTGGACCGCGTCCGCCACGCGGCCGATCAGCCCGAGCAGCGTGCGGAGGCTGAGCGGCTTCTGCACGGCCTCGCACGCGACGCGCGTATCGGCGGAGCCCGAGAGGACCACCACGGTGACATCGGCGAGCGTCGGCGCCTTGCGCACGGCTTCGAGGAATGCACGCCCGTCCATGACCGGCATGTCGAGGTCGAGCAGCACGAGATCCGGAACGCTACGAAGCGCGACCTCCAGGCCCTCGAGACCGTTCCTCGCGCTGAGGACGGTGTGGCCTTCCTCTTCGAGGATGTCCCGCATGGTATCGACCGTGTCGGGATCGTCGTCGACGACGAGGACCGTGGCACGCTGGTTCATTGCTTGGGCTCCGCTGGGACCGCGTGCGGTCCGCTCCTGCTGGGTTGTGGTCACGGTTCGACGTGGCTCGTCGGATGTCCTCGCACCCTCAGCAAGGAGCGATCCGCAGCCGCCGCGCTCCGTGCGATCATGTCGCGCTCGCTCGAGCTTCGCCGGCGAACGATGACGCCGGCGTGACCTCGAGCAGTGGGGCGATGCACCGCGTTGACCCTGCCTCCGCCGCAGCGAACGATATTCGTATCGGCATTCACGTGGCGCGAATCCCCGAAAAACCCAAGCCCTCGAGCGGATCGCGATCGAGTGGACGTCGTCGCGCCGCCGCTGCGGCGCCGCCGGCGAACATCTTGCTGGTCGACGATCATCCGCCGAACCTGATGGCGCTCGAGGCGATCCTCGAGCCGCTCGGCGAGCGCTTGGTCCGTGCGAGCTCCGGCGTCGAGGCGGTGGAGATCGCCGCACACGAGGACTTTGCGCTCATCCTGCTCGACCTCCAGATGCCTCAGCTCGACGGTCTCGAGACGGCCGCGCTTCTCAAGAAAGCCGAGCGGTCCCACGCGGTCCCCATCATCATCGTCACCGCCAACGAGCCGTCGCGACACGCTCGCGAAGGGGCTACGCGAGCGGGGCCGTCGACTTCCTCTACAAGCCC
>JAYTZB010000560.1:0-1601 GCA_043742085.1 Polyangiaceae bacterium | reverse complement strand
GCGCACCAGGAGCTCCGCGACGAGGCCCACCATCAGCCCCAGCGCGATGGCCGTCGCGACGATCCCGATCTGCATGCGCGTGATCTCGGAGGCGAAGCGATGCGCGACGTAGCTCTGCACGGCCTCCGCGCGGCGGAGGTCACCGAGATCGGCATCGTCGGCAGCGCCCCGGCGTCCCGCCCAGACCGCGAGACCCACCACCACCAGCGCGCCCGCGAACGGCGGCGCCGCCAGCACGGCGCGCAGCTTCACCGGCGGCCGGTCCAGCCCGCCGTCACCTTGGACAGCGGACGCGGTCCCGCATCCGCGGGGTCGAAGCGCGCCGCGAGATCGGCGACCGCGCGACCGAGCCGGGCGATCTCCGCCTTCGGTCCGGAGCGCGGCGGCTCGCCCGCGGGTCCCTGCCCGCGCTCACAGAAGAAGGTTCGGCACCCGAACGGTCGCGACGCATAGACGAGGCAACGGCCCTCGTCGGAGAGGAGCGTGCAGCGCCGTTCGTCGGCCACCGGCAGCGTCCGCCGCTTCGGCAGGCCGCCGCGCGCCCGCACCGCACGCTCGAGCTCGGCGATCTCGACCGACGTGGGATAGGGCTCGCGACCGGTCACCCCGAAGCGACAGCAATCGGTGCTCGACGCGCACGTCCATCCCGCGAGGACCGCATCGACCTCGGCGTAGACGGCCCGCAGCTTCTCCAGCGCCGGATCGCGCGAGCTCTGCCGTCCTCTATCTTGCCGCACGGCTCGTCCTTACGCCTCCAGGTCCACGAGGGCAAACCGCGCGCGAAGGTCGGCCCGCCCGTGTATTCTCGATCTGTGGCCTCGGCTGCATCGCGACCGCGTCTCCGTCCCATCGAGACCATCATCGTCCCCGATCGCCGCCTCGGCCGCGCGCTGATGCTCCGCGACACGCAGGGCGTCGCCAAGACCCATGCCGTGCTGCCGATGGACCTCGTGCCGATCATCGCGCGCTTCGACGGCGCTCGCACGTGCGAGGAGATCGCCAGGGACGCCTCGAAGGAGGTCGGCGAACGGGTCCCCGTCGATCTCGTGGTGCGCCTCGCCACCGAGCTCGAGGAAGGTCTCTTCGTCGAGGGCGCGCCCTACCGCAGAGAGCGCGCGCGCATCGAGCGGGAGTTCGCCGACGCCGAGGTACGCCCCGCATCGCATGCCGGCGGCGCGTATCACGGGGATCCCAAGAAGCTTGCAGACTACATCCAGAAGGAGTGCTTCGGCCGCACCAGCGGCAGCAACGGCGGCGGGCGACTGCTCGGCCTCGTGGCGCCGCACATCGATCCGTGGCGCGGCGCTCGTTGTTACGGCGAGGCCTACGGCGTGCTCGGCCAGGCGCTGCCCGCGGACGCCGACACCTTCGTGCTCTTCGGCACGTCGCATGCGCCGATGCGTGAGCCGTTCGCGCTCTGTCGCAAGGCCTTCGACACGCCGCTGGGCCGCCTCGAGGCCGACAAGGAGTCGATCGACACCATCGCGGCGGCGTGCGACTTCGACCCGTACGTCGATCAGTTCAACCACAAGCGCGAGCACTCGCTGGAGTTCCAGGCGGTGTTCCTGCGCCATCTCCTGGGCGACCGCCCGGCGCGCATC
>JAYTZB010000559.1:0-2169 GCA_043742085.1 Polyangiaceae bacterium | reverse complement strand
GTAGCTTTCGCCCTCGATGACCACGAGCTCGGCGCGGTGGAGCAGGCGGTCGACGAGCGTCACGACGCATGCCGCGTTGGGAAAGACCTGGGGCCACTCTGCAAAGGGCTTGTTCGTGGTGAGCACGATCGACTTGTTCTTCTCGTACCGACGCGTGATCACCTCGAAGAGCAGGTCCGCGTGCCTTGTATCGTACGAGAGATACCCGACCTCGTCGATGCACAGAATCGCGGGTTGCACGTAGGCGCGAAGACGCCGGGCCCGGGCCACCGAGGACTCTTGTCCTGCGAGATCGGCGAGCAGATCGCTCGCGCTTCGCACCAGGACCGGGTGACCGGCGTGGAGCGCGCGGCGTGCCAGGTTCTTGAGGAGCATCGTTTTGCCCACGCCGTTGGGGCCGAGCAACACGACGTTGGCGCCCTCGGCGATGAAGCGCAGCGTGAAGAGCTCCTCCACGAGCATCCGGTCGATCTTCTTGGGCCACACCCAGTCGAAGTCACAGAGCTCCTTGTAGCTCCCGAGCCCGGCGACGCGCGTGCGGTTCTCCAGCGTACGCCGCGTCTTCTCCTCGGTCTCCAGCGTCACGAGCCGCGTGAGCCACGGCTCGTTCTCGAGCTCGTCGAGGCGCGCCATGCAGCCGAAGAGACGCAGTCGCTTCAAAGCGGCTTCGAGGTCAACGCGTGTAGTCAAGGTCGTCCTCTTCCTGGGGGTCAGCGTCGGCAGTGGAGGTATGCAGCTGGTCGTACGTCGAGAGCGCGTGGGGCCGCACCTGCACGGCGGCGCGAGGATCGGTCGTGATCGGCACCGAGAGCACCGGAGATTGGCCGGCTTCGTGGCGCAGCCGGTCGAGGACATGATGGATGGCGCGCAGGTGCATCTGATCGTGTGCAACGACCTCGGCGACGGCCCGCTCCAGCAGCGTCGCGCCGACGCGGTCGAGCAGCTGTAAAAGGCCCGAGGTCGTCGCGCCGAGGTTGCCGCCGCGCTCGGCGATACGCTCCATCATCGCGCGCGACGACGGCACGACACCGAAGAGCCGATCGAATCCGCGGCTCTGGTGCGCCCGCCGCTTCTCCTCCACGAGCGCGCGCAGATGCTGAACGACCTCGATTCGCTGGTCACGATCGAAGGTGCGCAGGTGCGAGGCGAGCACCTCAGCGCCCGGCGCGGCCTCGGGATCGAGGATCCGCACGCGCTCGTCGGTGGCGACGACCGTGAGGCTCCGCTGCACGTGCGTGTGAGGCACGCTGTAATCGTTCTTGTCGAAGCGCAGATACGGTGTCTTGCCGACCCGCGCTTCGAGGCGCTCCTCGACGGGAAATTCGTCGTCGACGAGCGCGACCATCTTCGGGCGCTCGTCGAGGAACGCCGCCTCGCACGTCGTCTCGGGCGCGTCGGGCACCTTCCTCTCACGGGCGATCTCTTCGCACCAGGCCCGCGCCTGCGTGTTGAGGGCCTCGATCGAGCCGACCTCGCGTGCGGCAAAGAAGTTGTCGCGCACGTCGCGGATCGCCCGCTCGACTCGGCCCTTCTCGTTCGGGCGATACGGCGCGCACGCCCGCGGCTCGAAGCGGTAATGACCGGCGAGCCCGAGCAGCGTCGGATGGAAGCGCACGGCGTCCCCCTCGCGCTCGAGGACAGCACTCTTGAGGTTGTCGTACAGGACGATGCGCGGCACGGCGCCGAAGAAGCGAAATGCCTCGACGTGGCCGCGCAGGAAGCTCGGCATCGCCGCGCGCAGGGAGAAGCGCACGAATCGACGTCGGCTGTAGGAAAGCACCATCACGAAGGCCCAGAGATCCCGCGTCGCGCGGCCCACCGTGAGCTTGCCGAAGTGCGCCCAATCGACCTGCGCCTCTTGCCCCGGCAACACCACGCGGCGGAGATACGCCTCGGCGTGAGGGCGCGGCCGGAGTCGGCTGATGATGGCGCGAAAGCCACTCTTGCTCCCGATGTAGCCGCGCGCCTTCGCCATCGACCAGAGGCGACTCGAGCGCAGGCGGGGATATTTCTCGAGCGTCTCCTTCAGGAAGGGGATGAACGGATCGACGAGCCGAGTCCGGATCACCTGCTTTTGCACGCCGAGACCCGCGTGGGCCAGCACGCCCTCGACCGTGTCGTGGTGGCGTCCGATCTGTGCGCCGATCGTGCCTACCGGCCACCCCTCGA
>JAYTZB010000558.1:0-3454 GCA_043742085.1 Polyangiaceae bacterium | reverse complement strand
GCTGAGGCGCTGGGTCGCTGAGCGACCCAGACCTGGAGGGTCGCTGAGCGACCGCGCGTAGAGCCGACCGCCCCGGTCGAGCTCGCTTCGAGGAGGCGCGGCGCGTAGGTTTTCCTACGTGCCGCGTTTCCACTTAACCCTCGCGCTCTCCGGCCGTTGAGGGTCGTCATGGGCTCCCCTCCATCGCAGCGCACCGTCGATGACGCCGAGCTCCGCGCGCGCACCGAAACGCGTCTTCGCCACCAGTCGGCGCTCGTGGAGCTGGCGCAGCTCCGCGCCACGGGGCTCGAGGCCGCCCTCCGCGTCATCCTGTGCGTCTCCGCGCGCACGCTCGGCGTCGAGCGCTCGAGCTACTGGTCCCTCGTCGATCAGGACGAGGCGATCGAGTGCGAGGAGCTTTACACGCTCTCCGACGGCAAGGTCGCATCCGGTGGTCGCCTCGCCGCAACCACGTATCCCACTTATTTCAAGGCACTTCGCACGTGCCTCGCCATCGATGCCACCGACGCCCAGAGCGATCCGCGCACCAGCGAGTTTCGCGTCGGCTACTTCGACGCATTCGGCATCGGCGCCATGCTCGACGTCCCGGTCTGGCGTGGCGGGCGCCTCGTCGGAGTGCACTGCCTCGAGCACGTGGGTGGGACCCGGAGCTGGTCGCCGGAGGAGCAGGCCTTCGCGGCCTCGGTGGCGACATCAATCTCCGTCGTCCTCGAGGCGGAGGCGCGGACGCGCGCCGAGGAGCGCTACCGCCTCGTCTCGCAGGCCACCGGCGAGGCGGTCTGGGAGTGGGATCTCCGCACCGACTACATCATCTGGAACGAGGCGCTCCGCACGGTCTTCGGGCATACCGTCGACCTCGAGATGTGCGGCGGCAAATGGTGGATCGAGCACATCCACTCCTGCGACCGGGAGCGCGTCACGTCCGCGATTCACGCGGTCATCGACGGCGACACGAGCGCGTGGAGCGACGAGTATCGCTTCGCTCGCGGCGACGGCAGCATGGCGTACGTCCTCGACCGTGGCTTCGTCACGCGTGACGAGACCGGCCGCGCCATACGGATGACCGGCTCGATGCAGGACATCACCGCGAGGAAGGCCCTCGAAGAGCGCTTGTTGCTCGCCGATCGCATGGCGTCGATGGGTACGCTCGCCGCCGGTGTGGCCCACGAGATCAACAATCCGCTGGCCTACATCAAGGGGAACCTCGACTACGTCCTGGAGACGCTTGCCGGCGAGACCGGCCTCGATCCCGACGTCGTCCTGGCGCTCGAGGACGCGCGCGAAGGAGCCAACCGCGTTCGCGCGATCGTGCGCGACCTCAAGATGTTCTCGCGCGCCGGCGCGGCGTCGAAGGGCCCGGTCGACGTCGAGGCGGTCGTGACCAGCTCGATCGCGATGGCGTGGAACGAGATCCGACACCGCGCCCGCCTCGTACGCCGGGCGGGCAATCCGCCGCCGGTCCTCGCCAGCGAAGCGAGGCTCGGTCAGGTCGTCCTCAACCTCGTCGTCAATGCCGCGCAGGCCATCCCGGAGGGCGCCACCGAAGCGCACGAGATCCGCGTCGAGACCGGCGTTGCCGCGGACGGCCGCGTCTTCATCGAGGTCGCGGACACGGGGGTGGGCATCACGCCGGAGACCCGGCGGCGCATGTTCGACCCCTTCTTCACGACGAAGGCCATCGGGGACGGCACGGGCCTCGGCCTGTCGATCTGCCACGCGATCGTGACCGAGCTCGGCGGCGAGATCGCGGTGGAGAGCGACCCTGGCCGCGGCACCACGCTGCGGGTCCTGCTCGCTCCTGCGACTCCTGTCGCAGCGGTGGAGGCGGCGCCCGCTACCCGACCCGCGCAGTCTCGCGCCGCGCGCATGCTGGTGATCGACGACGACGTCAGCGTCGGTGCCACCGTGAAGCGAGTCTTCGCTCGCGACCACGACGTGGAGGTGTGCGTCGGCGGCGCCGAGGCGCTCGCTCGGTTGGCCGGCGACCAGGCGTTCGACATCATCATCTGCGACGTCATGATGCCGGATGTCTCGGGCATGGACGTCTACGGCACGCTCGCCGCGAAGGCCCCCGAGCTCGCCCGGCGGATGATCTTCATCACCGGCGGCGCGTTCACGCCGCGCGCCCGGGAGTTCTTCGCGACCACCACCCAGCCCTGCATCGAGAAGCCCTTCGATCGCGAGGACCTGCGCCGTGCCGTCGCTGCCGTGACATCGCCGCCGTCGCCGAGGGCGACGACGTAGAGCCCCGACGTCATCACCGCGGCCGTGTAGAATGGCCGGCTCCGATGACCGTTCGTTTCCGTCACGATCACGCTTGCTGCGGCCGCGCCCAGGGCGCCGGCCACGAACAATCGAACGAGGGGGGCGGCGCGGGCAGCGCCGGCCGACCCTTCGCCTTCGCGTCGAGCCCACGCCACTTCGAGCGCGATCGACCGTTCGCCATCGAGCACATCGCGCTCGACCTCGTGCTCGACTTCGCGAAGCGCAGCATCCGCGGGTCCGCATCGCTGACCCTGCGCCGCATCGACCCCGACGCTACGACCGTCGAGCTGGACGCCGTCGCGTTCACCATCGGCGCGGTCACCGTCGACGATAAGAATGTAAAGTACACCTATGACGGGCGGCTGCTCGTGGTCGACGTGCCGCGGGCGCTCGAGCACGGCAAGCTGGTCGTTCGCTACGAGGCGACGCCGCGCCGGGGCCTCTAC
Source organism: Polyangiaceae bacterium (assembly GCA_043742085.1). Lineage (GTDB taxonomy): Bacteria > Myxococcota_A > Polyangia > Polyangiales > Polyangiaceae > Labilithrix. The sequence continues at coordinate 743 of JAYTZB010000558.1, read as the reverse complement.
TTCCTCGAGCCCGACGAGCACGTCCCGACGCGACCGCGCCAGGCCTGGACGCAGTGCCAGGAAGAGGACGCGCGTCACATCTTTCCGTGCCACGACAAGCCGCACGTCAAGATGACGACCGAGGCCTGCGTCACCGTTCCCGCCGGTTTTTCCGTGCTCTCGAACGGCGAGCTGGCCGGCAAGGCAGAGGACGCGAAGGCCGGCACCGAGACCTTCCACTGGCGGATGAACGACCCGCACCCGAGCTACCTCGTCACCATCGTGGCCGGCGAGTTCGCGGTCTTCGGCGACCGCGTGACCCTCACGCCCGCACCGGGCTCCAACGTGCGTCGCGAGGTGCCGCTCACCTATCTCGTGCCGAAGGGCCGCGAGGAGGACGGGCGCCGAACGTTCGGCCGCACGCCGGACATGGTGTCGTTCTTCTCCGAGCTCACCGGCGTGCCGTATCCGTGGAACAAGTACGCACAGGTCGTGGTGAGCGACTTCATCTTCGGCGGCATGGAGAACACCACCGCCACCACGATGTACGAGCACATCCTGCTCGACGCGCGCGCTGCCATCGACGTGACGAGCGACGACCTCATCGCCCACGAGCTCGCGCACCAGTGGTTCGGCGACTACGTGACGTGCCGCGACTGGTCGGAGGGCTGGCTCAACGAGGGCTTCGCCACGTTCATGGAGCACGTGTGGCGCGAGAAGGCGCTCGGCCGTGACGAGTACGAATACAGCGTAAAACACGACCT
>JAYTZB010000557.1:0-7397 GCA_043742085.1 Polyangiaceae bacterium | reverse complement strand
CTCGCGACCCGGCGGGCCCTTCGCGCCATCGAGGCGCGTCTCCGGGCGAGCGCGCCCGCCGCTCCGTGAGGCGCCGCCCTTTTTCCGAAACTCCGCCGCATCGAGTCCATGTCGGCTCCCTTCGAGACGTACTGGCGGACGAGGCCGTTGAGGTTCTCGATGGACCCTCGCTGCCACGGCGAGTTGGCGGCGGCCGGGCGCTGCGCCAGAAAGTGCTTACGCTGCCGCGTTCGTTCGGCCACTTTGCTCTTCTTGAACCGGTGATGCTTCTTCGACGAGGAGCCACGTGCCTGCACGCTCGCCCACGTGGGGCTCTGGAGTTATCCCGCGCGCCCTCTGGCACTGATATCGCATCGCCCAAAGCACCCGAGACGCGACGCTCATCTGGGTGGAGCCCGCCGCACGAGCACCCGCGCCGCCGTGAGCGCAGACCCATGTCTGTCGCGCTCGTCCCAAGGCCCGCCGCCAACCGCCGCGCCTCCGCGTAGCCAAGCCACCGCGGTCGACGGGCACAGCCCGCCGCGCTTCTTGATTGAGCGACAGTATCGTGACCGCGAACGCACCGGAAAGGCGGACGCGGACGCGGCCACCGACACGGACACCGACCCACCGCACGGCCGCGAGCCAACCCTGGAGCGCGCTCCCCTCGCCGCCCCTACGCCACGCTCGCTTCCGCTCGCGCAAGCCTCGCGATCAACCCATCGAAGAGCGCCACCGCATGCGCCGCCGGCGGCCGCCCCACCTCGCGATCAACCGCGCTCGTATCGGCGCGCGCCGGCGTGCCGAGCTTCTTCCGCAGCGCTCGCATGGCGCATGACCTCGCCGCATCGACGCGCTTGCGCGCTCGCGCATCGAGGAGCGGCTCCGCCCACTGCGCGACCAACCACGAGAGGGCGGCATGGCGCGTCTCGTCGGCGGCGACGCGCGCGAAGAGGCGGCGGTCCGTGGCGGCTCGCGCGTGCTTCGCTTGCCAGCGGAGCTGCAGCGCACCGAAGGTCTCGTGGATGCAGCCCTCGACCGCATTCTCACGCGCGATCGACTCGAGCGAGCGCGCAGGAGATCGCGACGACCGCCGACGCACGCGCGGCACCGCCACCGCCACCGGCGCGCCACACGCGCGGGCCCGACGCTCCATCACACGCGCATGCCGGACCTCGTCGCGCGCCGCACGCGACGCCGCGGCGACCAGCTTCGCCGGCGCACCCCACCGCACGAGGTCCGCCTCGAGCCCCGCAAACGCATGCACGCTGGCAGCCTCCCCGTACGCCATCCGCGCAAAGTACGAACCAAGCTCGAACGGCTCTGCGAGGTCCGAGGCCGAGGCCGAGCGCCCACCCGCGCGCGGCCGCGCACGCCCCGAGCGCGGCGCCAGCAAGCCCGGAGGCCTCCTCCCCGAGCCGCCGAAGCAGTCGAGGCAGTCGAACGTCAGCGAGCCGTTCGCCGCCGGCACATACGCGTCGGACATGCAGCCCAGCCCCTCGGGGACGAAGCACCCGAGCGCCGCATCCGGAGAAGACGACGGGCCCGAGTACAACGCGCACCCTTCGATATGGAAGGCCGAGCCGTCCGGGACTCCGCACGGGAGCACGTAGCGACAGCCCGGATCGGCGTCTGCATCGGCATCCGGACCGGCGTCGCGCAGCTCCTCGAACAATGTGCATGCGGCATCGAACGGCGGAAGCTGCGCATCGACCACGCCCTCGTCGACCCGACCATCGGCCGCCGCCGTGAAGCCATCGCCCTCCGCCGTCGCATCCTCGATCGGCGTCGCTGCGCTCGTCATCGCATCGCTGCACGCCTGGATCGACGCCACCGGTCCCAGCGTCAACACCAGCGCGCCGAACACGCGGCTCATACGACGGCTCTCGCGACGCAGCGACACGCTCCGAGCCTGCCACGACCGACGCCCGCGTTCCAGTCCACCGGCTGCCACCCGGCCCTCGACCGCGCCCGTCACCACTGCGCCCGCGTGTGCCGGATCCTGTGCCAGGTCGAGACGGATCGCCGTGCGCGCAGGCACGCCGTCCCACGTTCGCCCTGGAAATACGTCCGAACATGCATGGCCTGCACCTTGCGTGGCGCGCGGAGCGATGAAACCCGCCCGTGCTCTCTCCTTGATCGTCCTCGCCGCCGCGCCCCTCGCGCTCGCAGTGGTCACCGCGTGCAACACCACCACCTTCGTCGACGTCCCCTTCGACGGCGGCGCCGATACGGCTGCCGCCGCCGATCCCGATGCGAGCACGCTCCCCGAGGCCGCGACCGACGCGACGATCGACGCCGCCGGCCCCGACGCGGCCGACGGCAAGTGCCACCCCATCAGCGCCGCCGGCATGCCGCCGGGGACCTACGAGCCGCCGACCGGTGGCTACCAGGGCGTGTGCACCGATCTCCAGATCCACGCCTATGTCGACTGCAAGGGCGGAAAGACCTCGGCGTGCGCCACCCTCGCCGACGCCGGCGCCTCGTGCTCGGCATGCATCGAGACCAACCGCAGCGCCACCGCGTGGGGGCCCATCGTCGTCGGCGCGGGGTCGATCGAGCTCAACGAGGCCGGCTGCGGCGCCCTCGCCAACGCCGACACCACGAAGAGCGGCTGCGGCCAGGGTCTCGCGGATTACACCGAGTGCCTGCAGTATACATGCAGGCAACAATGCATCGGCAGCGAGTACTTCGACTGCGCAACGGAGGCACGCGGCACCGAGTGCAAGTCGATCGTCGCCGGCCTCAAGGCCTCGTGCACCGCCGACGTGGGCGCCTGCTTTGCCCAGAAATCCGACACCGCCGACTCCTTGAGCCTCCGCATCATCAAGCGCTTCTGCGGCTCTCCCTGAAGCGCGAGCGCGGTTCCGGCCGGCTCCCCGCGGCACGGCACATGCGTCTCGTCGACCATCGGCGCGCTCGCGTCGAGAGGAGAAGGAGGACGCCATGAAAGCGCATCTCGTGGGGAGTGCCGCGGCCGCGCTCGCCGGGCTGGTACCGTCGATCGCCGGCGCACAGTCGTCGGAGACGGGCGAGCGGACCTACGTGCAACAGGGAGTCCCCGCTCCCTCGCAGGCCTTCGAGGCGACGGTCGGCACCGGCTACACGCAGGGCTTCGGCATGTTCCGCTCGGGCGTCGGCATGCCTCAGGTCGCTCACGAGGGGATCGGCGTCGACGCGAGCGTCGGCTATCGCATCGATCCGAACTGGGCGCTCTCGCTCGGCGGCGAGTACCAGGAGCTCAACGCGCAGAGCTCCAGCGCGGCGCGTGGCGGAACTGCCACCGTCGCAGCGCAGTACCACATCGCTCCCACCACGCGACTCGACCCGTGGCTCGAGCTCGGCTCGGGCTACCGCGCGCTCTGGCTCGTCCCGAGCACGAACGTCGCGCCGACGTCGCTCACGCACGGCTGGCAGATCGCGCGCGCACGCGTGGGCTTCGACCTGCGCGTGACTCCAGACATCGCCATTGCCCCGGTCATCGGCGCCGACGCCACCGTGTTCCTCTTCCAGGACGCGGCGGGTAACAACGACGCCATCTCGCGCCCCGCCGTGAGCACCTTCGTGTTCGCCGGCGTGCAGGGGCGACTCGACGTCGGCGGCAACAAGGTGGGCACCGCGACCGTGACCTCGGCCTCGCCTTCCGGCGAGTGACGCGCTTGCACCCCGCAGCGCCGTTCCTTGCATCATGCAACGGCTCGAGCTCGCCGCTATCATGCGGCGATGCCTGCTCTTTCCTACGCCCACGGCGCGAGCGCGACACCGCTCCTCGGTGAGACCATCGGCGAGAACTTCCGCCGCATCGCCGAGCGCTTCCCCGACCAGGACGCGCTCGTCGTGCGCTCGCAGGGCTACCGGGCCACGTATCGCGAGCTCTGGGACGCGACGACGCGCACCGCGCGCGCCCTCCTCGCCCGCGGGGTCCAGGCGGGCGATCGCATCGGTATCTGGTCGCCGAATCGCTATGAGTGGGTGCTCCTCCAGCTAGCGACGGCGCGCGTCGGCGCGGTGCTCGTGAACATCAACCCCGCGTACAAGACCACCGAGCTGAAGTACGTCCTCAACCAGTCGGGCGCTCGCCTCCTGTTCCTCGCGCGCGCCTTCCGCACCAACGACTACGTCGCCATGGTCGCCGAGGTCCGCGACCAGTGCCCGGCGCTGTCCGGGTCGATCGTGCTCGATGATGATTGGGCTACATTCGAGGCGTCGGGTACGGGCGGCGCGAGCGCGCCGGCCGCCTCGCTCGCCGCCCTCGCCGCGCGCGAGAGCGAGCTCCAGTTCGACGACGCGATCAACATCCAGTACACCTCGGGCACGACCGGCGCTCCGAAGGGCGCTACGCTCTCGCATCACAACATCCTGAACAACGGCTTCTTCGTGGGCGAGGCCATGCAGCTCACGGAGCACGACCGCGTCTGCATCCCCGTGCCGTTCTACCACTGCTTCGGCATGGTCCTCGGCAACCTCGCGTGCATCACGCACGGCAGCGCCATGATCATCCCGGGCGAGGCGTTCGACGCGCTCGCCGTCCTCGAGACCGTCGCCGCCGAGAGGTGCACCGCGCTGCACGGCGTCCCCACCATGTTCATCGCCGAGCTCGAGCACCCGCGCTTCGCGGAGCTCGAGCTGTCGACGTTGCGCACGGGCATCATGGCCGGCTCGCCCTGCCCGATCGAGGTCATGAAGGCGGTCGTCACGCGCATGAACATGAAGGACGTCACCATCTGCTACGGCATGACGGAGACGTCACCCGTGTCCACGCAGACCGGCGCCGCCGATCCGCTCGACAAGCGAGTCGGCAGCGTGGGCCGCGTGCACCCGCACGTGGAGGTGAAGATCGTCGATGCCACCAGCGGCGCGATCGTTCCTCGCGGCGAGCGCGGCGAGCTCTGCACCCGCGGCTACAGCGTGATGCTCGGCTACTGGGCGGACGAGGCGAACACGGCGCTCGCCATCGATCGCGCGGGGTGGATGCACACCGGGGATCTCGCCACCATGGACGACGGCGGCTACGTCAACATCGTCGGTCGCATCAAGGACATGATCATCCGCGGCGGCGAGAACGTGTACCCGCGCGAGGTCGAAGAATTCCTCCACACGCATCCTTCGATAAGCGAGGCGCAGGTCATCGGCGTGCCGAGCGCGAAGTACGGGGAGGAGGTCATGGCATGGGTCCGCCTGCGGGAAGGCCACACCGAGCCGGTCACCGCCGGCGACCTCCAGGCCTTCTGCACCGGTAAGATCGCGAGCTACAAGATCCCTCGCTACTGGAAGGTGGTCACCGAGCTCCCCATGACCGTCACCGGCAAGGTGCAGAAGTTCAAGATGCGCGAGATCTCCATCGAGGAGCTCGGGCTCGGCGAGGCCGCCGCCACCCGCCACGCCTGAGCTGACCCGCGAGCAAACGTGGCAACGGGACGCGCAAGCGTGTCCGTGGACGCCGGACCGCGACACCGCGGAAGGGGCAAGAGCGGCCGGATACCCCACAAAGACCGGCCGATCATGCGCGAGCCCGCGCTTGGCATCGGGGCATGGCAAGTGCAGCTACCATCCGCTGTGAACGCTCGGCAACCAGAGACCCTCCGCGCTGACCAGCGCCCCCAATCCCAGGAGCGAGCGACAAAGCGACTCGTCACCACGCCCCTCGATGTTCTCGTCGTCGACGATGACGAGAGCTCGCGCGAGCTCATCTCGATCGCCGTGCACTCGTTCGGCCATCACTGTCGCGTGGCCGTCGACGGCACCGATGCGCTCCGCCTCCTCGCCGAACAGGCTGCCGACCTCGTGATCAGCGACTGGGACATGCCAGGCATGAACGGAGCCGAGCTCTGTCAGAAGGTCCGCGGCAGCGGGGACGACGAGGAACGCTACACGTACTTCATCATCATGACCGCGTTCGACGATCGAGCCCACCTGCTCGCGGGAATGGCGGCGGGCGCTGACGACTTCCAGCGGAAGCCGGTGAGCTTCGACGAGCTCGAGGCACGGCTGCTCTCTGCAGGGCGAGTCGTCGATCTCCATCGGCGCCTCGCTTCGCGCACGGCGACGCTGCGCGACGACAGTACCCGCAACTATCTCGCGTCACGCACCGATGCGCTGACCGGGGTCGGCAATCGTATGCGGCTCGACGAGGAGATCGCGACGCTCCTCTCGCGCGCTCAGCGATACGGCCACAAGTGCTCGCTCGCCATCTGCGATCTCGACTTCTTCAAGTCGTACAATGACCACTTCGGTCATGTCGCCGGTGACGAGGCGCTCCGTCGCGTGGCCGACGGAATGCGGGCAAATTTGCGCTCCGCAGACGCCCTCTTCCGCTACGGCGGCGAGGAGTTCGTGATCCTCCTCATCGAGCAGCCGCTCGCCGATGCCGAGCGCGCGATGGAGCGCATGCGCGCGGAGATCGAGGGCCTCGACATTCCGGCCGCCAACGGCGGACCGCTGACGTTGAGCGTCGGCGTCGCGGAGATCGATACGCGCACCGACCAGACCCCCGAGCAATGGATCGCGCGCGCCGACCAGGCGCTCTATGCGGCGAAGGCCGGGGGACGGAACCGCGTGGTGTCGACCCTGCCGCCGCCGCTCGAGTGACGATCCTCAGGTGAGCTTGCGCGAGCCTTGGCGCCGCGCGGAGACGCGTGCGACTGCAGCGCGCACGTCGTGCACGATCGAATCCGTGCTCGAGGTGGCGGCGACGAGCATCACTTCGAGACCGATCTCCTTAGCGGCCTCCCGAAGCACCTGCGTCCGCTCGACGGGCAGAGACGACGGCGCGACCACCACGTGCGGCTTCTGCTCGGCGACGAGCTGTGCCGCGCGGAGCATGCTGCCCTCGACGAGCACGATGATCGAGGCGCCCTCGAGCTGCGCGCGCAGCGCGGCGTTCTGCGGAGCGGAGAGCTCCACGAGCAGGACGATCGCCCACACCATGCCTTCGACCGTCTCGTTGTCCTTCGCGTCTGCCATCGACTCCTCGGCGAAACACGCAGCGTGGAGCGGCCGGCCCACGGCGTCAACGTGCCTCCACCGCAGAGGCACCGTGGCAGATAGACACGCTCTCCTCTTCACATGCCGCGAGCGTTCGCGCGCGCACGAATCGCCGCGGTAGACGATGGATGCGCAGCAAACGCGGCGTCAGCTCTTGCATGGCACGCACCTCGCAACGTGTGCCGCGATGTCGGCACGCAGTAGCTTTCCCCTGCTCGCGTTGCTGGGACGGAGCGACGGCACGAATGCGCGGCTCGACGAGCTGTGCGAGTTCGCGCCCGCGAACACCGAACAGGAGGAGCTGGTCTTCTGGTTCACGCAGCTCGTCGCCTGGCTTCGTCCGAAGCGCGGGGGTGGCAACGCGCGCGCCGACGCAAAGCTGCGGTTCCTCCGCACGCAGCTCGAGAACCACCCCGAGTGGCGAGCCAAGGTGG
>JAYTZB010000556.1:0-4371 GCA_043742085.1 Polyangiaceae bacterium | reverse complement strand
ATGCATGAATCATGCCGCGCACCCGCTCCATCGACCTTGACTTGGCCGCGCCCGGAGCGACGCTAGGGGGCGCACCATGAACGAGCCGGTCCGTCGGTTGCCACTTCCTCAGCAAGACCGCGCGCGCGGCTTTGCCGAGGCCCTCACCTCCGCGCGGGGCAAGCATCTCCTCATTGCGTTGCGCGGCCATCCCGATCCGGATGGCATCGCGTCGGCGCTCGCGCAGGCGCACATCGCGCAGCGCCTCGGCGTCGGCAAGACGACCATCGGCTACTGCCACGAGCTGTCGCACCGTGAGAACCGGGCGCTCGTGAAGCTGCTGAACGTCGAGATGCGGAAGATGAAGAACATCGCCGACGTCGAGAAGGTCGACTACCTCGGCCTCGTCGACGCGCACGACATCGATCCCGATCTCGCCGGGGCGGAGGGCATCGAGGTGCTCACCATCGTCGATCACCATCGCGCGCACGTCCCACCGCGCGCCAAGTTCGTCGACATGCGGAACGACGTCGGCGCCACCGCCACCATCTTCGTCGAGTACCTCGCCGAGCTCTTCCCGCTCTCCGTCGATCAGGACGACGACCGTCGCGTGGCCACCGCGCTCATGCACGGCCTCGCCACCGACACGGACGACTTCTCGCTGGCGCGCTCCAACGACCTCCGCGCCGCTTCGCAGCTCGCCGACGTCTGCGATCGCGACCTCCTCCAGGATCTCTCGCGTCGCCTCATCGCCCCCAGCGCGATGGACGTCATCGCGCGCTCGCTGTCGTCGCTCTTCGTGCGCCGCAACTTCGCGATGGCCGGCGTCGGCTTCGTGGCCGAGAGCGAGCGCGACACCATCGCGCAGGCCGCCGACTTCCTCATCCGCCGCGAGGACATCGACACCGTCGTCGTCTACGGCATCGTGGGCGATCGCTTCATCGAGGGCTCGCTGCGCACGCATTCGCCGAGCGTCGATCCCGCGGTGTGGCTCGAGCAGGCCTTCGGCCACGACGAGCGCGGCAAGGCGTACGGCGGCGGACGTCGCGACAAGGGCGGCTTTCGCATCCCCATCGGCTTCCTCGGCCGCGCCACCGATCGCGCGCAGCTCTGGGCGCTCGTCGAGCACGCGGCGCGTCAGGCGCTGCTGAAGCAGCTCGGTGAAGAGAACTCCCCGAACATCGCAGCGATGTCCGCGCTCCAGACCGCGCCCGCCCCGAGCTCGTGACCGTGTGGCAGCACGTGTCCCGCACGGCCTGACACGGGACGGCTGAGCATGCGGATCGCGTTCGTCGGGCTGCCGCTCGCGGCGCTGCTACTCCACGCGGACGGTCACGAGATCGTCTGGGCGGGAGTGTGTCGGCGCGATGCGCTCGGCACGCGCCGGCTGCGGCGCACCATCGGACGCGACAACGTCTCGATGATGCCCGACCTCGAACGCCTCGCGTCGTCGGTCGCCGCGCGAAGGCCCGAGCTCATCGTGAGCTGGTTCTGGACGCGCAAGGTGCCGGCGTCGTTCCGCACCATCGCGCCGCTGGGCGCCATCGGTGTGCACCCGTCGCTCTTGCCACGCCATCGCGGTCCCGACCCTTATTTCTGGGCGATCGACGCGGGCGATACCGTGACCGGCGTGACCGCGCATCAGCTCGACGATGCCTACGACACCGGCGCGATCCTCGCGCGGCGCGAGCTCGCGATCGATCCGTCGTGGACCGCGTGGAGGCTCGCCAGGAGGCTCGATCGTCCTTCGCTCGCGCTCCTCCGCGATACAGTGCGCGCGTTCGCCGAGGGCAGGCCGCCGCCGCCGCTTCCCCAGGACGACGCGCTCGCGACCGACGCACCGCAGCCGAGCGACGACGACCTCGAGATCCGCTGGACCGAGGACGCCGCCCGCATCGAGCGTCGCGTTCGGGCCGCGAGCCCGTGGCCCGGCGCATTCACCGCCATCGGCGACGTCGCGCTCACCCTCACGCGCGTGCGCGCCACGACGGCGTTCCCCAAGCTTATCGCCGCGCTCGAGCCGGGCGAAGCGGTCGTGCGCGACGACGGCATCGCGATGGTCCGCGCGCGCGACGGCGCCGTCGAGCTACTGGCGGGCCGCGCGGATGACGACGACGACGAGCACGAGCTGGATGCGCCGGCGCTCGCCGCGCTGATCCGTTAGCGAGCGTCAGCGAGAGCCGTCGCGCGCTCAGCGCGTCTGGACGAACTCGTTCAGGAACGCCGGGCTCACGACCGCGCCACTCACGACCGCGGCGACGCCCTCCTTCGTGCGAGCGGCGATGTGCCCTGCCCCGCCCGCACCGCCCGCGGCGCGCGTCGAGCCTGCCGAGTGATCGCACTGGAGTGGCTGGTTTGCAGCTGCGGGGCTGCCGGCCGCTCCTTTGTTGCACACGACCGAGCCGAACTGCCCCGAGGCTCCGCCCGGAGCAGGCGTGGCGTCGGTGCTGCTTGCGTCGCTTCCGTCGGCGCGGAGTCCTTCCATGCCGTTCGAGCCGCCACCGCCACCGCCGCCGTTCGCGAGCACGCGGCCGGAGCTCGCGACCACCACGGTCGGCGCCTCGAAGAAGATCGTTCCTCCGGCCCCTCCGCCCCCGCCTCCCGCGCCGCAAGAGTTGCTGTTGGAGAAGCCGGCCTTGCCGCCGCCGCATCCGCCGGCTTCGACGACGCCCGTGACGCGGATCTCTCCGCTCGCCAGCAGCGCGAGCGCGCCGCCGCCGGGTCCACCTGCGCAGCCGCCACCGCCGCCGCCGGCGAGGATGGGCTCCACGAGGATCGTCTTGCCGCGCGGCATGCCTCCGAGCCCACCCGACCCGACGCGGGCGCCGTCGACGGCATTGCCGCCGAACGTGCCGGCCGTACCGTTGCCGCCGCCTCCGCAACCACCGCACGCGAAGGGGTTGACTGCGTCGACAGCGCCTCCGAGCCCGCCACCCGGCGCGCCGTCCGACGCAGCGGCTGGCAAGCCCGCGAGGAAGCCGCCTGGCCCCGCAATCCTCGGCAGCACAGCGCAATCGCCTCTGGCGGAGAGATGCCCGTCGACCGCGATGGGGCCCTTCGCCATCAGCGCGACAGCGTTCGTGCCGACCACCTTTACCGTGGTGGCGGCGCCGATCGACAGCGCCGCGAAGCCGAACACGGCCAGCTTGGGCGCACCGGTTTGGTCGACGACCGCATAGACGACCCCGTCGATGGTGCCAGCGCCCGCAGCGCGGATCGGCGTACCGAACGACGTCCCATCGGGGTTCCGCCGGCCGATGAAGCCGGTGTCTGCCTCGATGAGAATCGTGTCCGGCAGGTCGATGGGCTTGGTCGCGGTGGCGGCGCTGATGTCGACGTCGCTCGCGGCGATGGTGGGGCGAAGTGACTTGCAACGTCCCTGGGCAGCATCGCAGTCGAGCGCGCACGGCGTGATCTCCGCAACGCCCGCCGATGAGCACGTCACGAGAGTGTTGCCATCGCACCTCGGAGCAGCCGAAGCATTGCAGCCCGAGCCGGCTTCCGGCAGCGTCCCGCTCGTCGAGCCGTCCGCGGTGGTGCCGCCTTCGTCCATGTTGGGGCCCGGGTCGGATCCGCTCGTGGCATCCACGCCGGTACATGCGGGCACGCTGAGGGCCGCGACGCCGAGAACCACGAGAACGAAGCGCATCCCCGGAGGCTATCGGAACGGGCGCCGCCGCGGGACGCCTGCTCGCTTCGCGTGGGGTTTCAGGTCGTCACGACCACACCGTCACTGGCACTGACCGCCGACGCAGGTGGTCGCGCCGGGACATTGCGCGTTCGTGCGGCAGCCGGCGACGCAGTGACCGGCCTCGCAGATCTGGCCGGAGCCGTCGTTGCCGGGGTTGCACGCGCCGTCACCGGAGCACGCAGGGCCAGGCGCGGGATCGGTCGGTGGCGTCCCGGGATCGATGGGGGGATCGGCGGGCGGGTCGGTGGTCGGCGCCGGCGCCGCATCGTGCGTCGGTGCGGGTGCCGGCGGAGGCGCCGCGGCGTTGCACGGTCCGAGCGGCAACGAGGTCTTCACCGCCGACACCGAGAACGTACCGGGGTTCTTCCGCAGATCGCTCCAGCCGATCGATCCCGCGCCCGGGAAGAGCTTCTGAACGGCGGCGGGAGAGGCATCGAGGATCGGAGTGCCGGCCTTCGTCTCCACCCACGTGGCCGGGCCGGCGTCCTCGGTGGACACGACCACACACCGCCCCGACGGCGTCGTCAGCTTTAGATGTACTTTACAGCCATACCGCTGGCTCGACGCGACGTAGTAGGGGTTCGACGTCTGCGCGGCATGGGACGAGAGCCCGCACGCCATCTTCTGGAAGTCGCCCGCCCCGCCGAACATCGTGATGCCGTAGTGGTCGTGGATGCTCGACGAGAGCGCCGAGTCCGCCG
>JAYTZB010000555.1:0-5217 GCA_043742085.1 Polyangiaceae bacterium | reverse complement strand
GGACAGCACGAACTATGCGGTCGGTGTCCTTACCCGGAGATGATTGTGGACGTCCTTCACGCCTCGGACGTGGTCGCACGCGTCCTCGGCGGCGCGCTTCACCATCCGCGCATCGACGGTACCGCTGAGGGTCACCTCGCCGTCGCGCACGATGACCTCGATGTCACTCGCGTCGATGTACGGATGATGCGTGAGGTGCTCGCAGACGTCCTCGTGGATGCGTTCGTCGGAGCGCACGTAGTTCTTCGGGCCCTTGCCGGAGAACGCGCCCTTGACGCGCTGCCAGAGGCTGGGATGACCGCCTTGCTGCTGCTGCTGCTGCTGCTGCTCGTGCCGTTCGCGTCCCCAGAAGTCGTAGTCCTCGTTGCGACCGCGCCAGACGTTCGGGTTGGAGCGGCTCGGCGGGTACGGCTCGTTACGCGCGGTGTTGCCGTAGTTCGTCTGCGGGAAGCCGGACATCTCGGTGACGCCGGCCATGCGCGACATGCCCTGGTGGTAGCGACCGCGCTCCACGTCGTCGCCCTGATGGCGCCAGGCGTCGCTGCGCTCGAGGCCGCGTTGGTACTCGCGCTCGTCGGTCGAACGATCGCGCTCCCCGTAGCCTCCGTAGTCCGCCGAGCGGTCGAGCTGCTGCGCATGCTGCCCCCGTTTGGCGGGATGGTCGGGATGATCGAAGCTCCGGTTCATCGAAGGCCTCCTCGTGCTCCCCGCGACGCGGCGCGGGCCCCCAGAGCGTGCAACGAGCGTTCCCGAGGACGCCGATGCGCTCGAGGTCACGCGAGCTCATCGCAGGCCGAGATGCTGATGAACGAGCGCGACTGCCCTCCGCCGCGGCGCGCCTGCGCGCTCCGTTTCGCCACGCGTCACCGGTTACGCCACACCCGAGACGAGAGGACAGGAAGACAGAGTCAGAGCGCGACGCCCAGGCGGCGGCGCATGGTGGCGCTCGACTCGCCGAGGAACCACACCACGAGCTCTTTCATCTTCTCGCGCGGCGAGAAATCGCTCGGCGATTGCGCCTCGAACGCGATCGCCGCGCGTGCTGCCTCCAGATCGCCCGCGAGGAGGAGCCCCGCGCGCGACGCAGACACGTCGGCGCGCTGCGACCAGCGGAGCACGTCGAGCTTGCCGGTCGTTCCCATCGCATGATGGACCGCGGCGGCGATGCGCCCGATATCCTCGCGCTTCAAGCGCTCCTTCAGCGGCAGGTCGCCAGGCTCCGTCTGATCGGTGGCGATGCGCGCGGCGGACTGCGCCAGGGCCTTCAGCTCGGTGAGTGACGGACAGAGCGCGCGCGCCAGCATCGGAGGCGACGTCTCGAAGACGCGCTTGCCGATCATGAACGCAATGACGTCCGCCGGAATGCCACCGAGCGCCGGCGGGTACGCGAGGAGCGACGCCGGCTTGGTCGCGGCGGCGACCAGCGCCGGACCAGGCCCCTTGCGCTGGTACACGCGCGGCGAAGGAGCACCGAGGATGGTTCCGGCACGGCCGATCGATTTCCCGAGCCAGTCGTAGTCCTTCAGCGCGGGCCCGGGGTGCGTGAGCCGATCCCTCAACGAGAGCCGCGCGATGAAGATGTCGACGACGGCCGGCCCCACCACCTCGAAGATCTCGGTGAGCGCCGGATCCATCTCGTGATGCAGGAGCTCGCGATAGCCGTCCATGCCGAGGTCCTGGACGATTCCCTCGATGGGCGGCTGCGGATACGACGCGCGGAGCCCCTGTGCGCCGGCATGCGCGATGCCGAGGAAGCGCATCGCAGAGGCCACGCACAGCGCGCGATCGCGTGCGCCTTGCGCGACGAGGAGGTCGAACAGCGCGGGATACGGCGCGGGATCGAGCGGCTCGCGGAGGATGCGCTCGATGGTGATGGCGACGGCGCCGTGCCCCTGGCCGGTATGCGAGAGCAGCTCGCGGAGGATGGTCTGCCCCTGCTCGTCCTCGGGACGGAGATGCACCGCCGCCTGGTACGCCGTGATCGCCTGTGCCGGGTTGTTGAGCCGGTCGCGATAGACGAGGCCAATCTGCTTGTAGAGTGCATGCTGCAAGCCGAGGTCACGCTCGCCCCCGGCGAGCGCGCGGCCGATCATGCGCTTGTACATCTGCTCTAAGCCGAGCCAGTCGCGATCCTCCGTGAGGATGCGGACGATGTTCTCGAACGCGACGAGCTGCGAGGGATCGACATCGAGCGCCTGCTCGTAGAGGCGGAGCGCGGCGCCGCGATCGGCGAGCTCGTCCTTCGCGATGTGCGCCATCGTGTAGAGCGTCTTCGCCTTGCGCGCCGGGTCGGAGTCGCTCTCGGCGATCGACCGCAGCACGTCGAAGAGCGACGCCCACTTGCCCAGCTTCGGATAGAGCGCGAGGAGCTTGTGGAGGATGGGCAGATCGCGCGGCCGGAGCTGGCGCGCCTCCTCGTAGACCTCGGCGGAGAGCTCGTCGCTGCCGGCCTTCGTCGCGAGCTGCTCGGCGATGCTCACCAGCGTGGCGAACTTCTCGTCCGGATCGGGGATGACCTGCGCGAGCTGGCGCTTGAGGCTGAGCGCGGCGACCGGATTTCCCGACGCCGTGTGGTGCTGCGCGAGGCCGGCCATCGCCGAGCCGTGCTCGGGAGCCTCCTGGAGCACGTCGTCGTAGAGGACGGCCGCGCGATCCGCGTCGCCCGTCAGCACCAGGATGTCGGCGAGGCCCGCGCGCGCCTCGACCGAGAGTCCCTCGGGCGCGTCTGCGATGTCGACGAGCGCTTCGCGTGCGGTGAGCACGAGGGGATCGCCGCGCATCGGCACGGCCGCCGCGACGAGCATCTCCTTCGCCTCCAGGTCGGGCCGCACGTGGTACGCGGCGAGCGCGGCGATCAGCGCGCGATCGGGCTTGCCCAGCGCGGTGGCGGCGCGGGCCTGCGCGCGACGCACCAGCACGATGCGGTCGTAGTCCTTGTCGCGCTCGGCGGCCGAGATGGCCACGTCGCAGAGCGGCTCGGCCTCGGCATAGCGGCCCTCCTCGACGAGCGCCGTCACGAGCGCGACGGCCGCGGTCTCGTTGCTGGGATCGGCGGCAGCCGCCTCCTCGAACGCGCGACGCGCGGCGTTTGCATCACCACGCTTGAGACGTGCGTCGGCGAGCTCGACGAAGGCCGAAGCACGCGCCCGCGGCGTCTCGGTCTTGCGCGCGCGCTCCTCGAGGTAGCGCTCGGTGCGAGCGACGTCGTTCTCGGCGCGGGCATCCCAGAGCAGCGCGTTCCACGCCGGCTGGTTCGACGGATCCGCGGCGACCGCGCGCTCGAAGTGCTGTCTCGCGGACGCGGCGTCGACCGGCACGAGCAGCTGACCGGCGATGACGTGCATGCGTGCACGCGTGGACGGCACGGGCGCGAGGTCGGCGAGGCGCTCGCGGTACTGCACGGCGGAGCGCACGTCGCCGATCTTCTCCGTGAGACGTGCGAGCTCGGTGAGCACCGTCTCGTCCTCCGGCAAGACCTTCTGCAAGCGCTCGTAGGTGGCGATGGCGGCGCGCGCATCGCCCATCTTCGTCTCGAGGACGGCGCCGAGCCGCTCGAGGCGAGCCATGCGCAGCTCCGGCTCGACCGTCGAGCGCGCAGCGCGCTCGAGCACCGCGGCGAGCTCGGGCCACGCTCGCGCCGCCCCATAGGTTCGCTCCAGGCCTTCGATGGCGACCGAATGCCCGGGCGCGACGGCGATGACGCGCTCGAGCGTCTTCGCCGCCAGCTCGGGCCTGCGGAAGTCCTCCTCCTCGATCTTCGCGAGCCACAGGAGGATGGTGATGCGCCCGGCGTCGTCGACGTCGGCGTCGGCCTGGCGCCGGAGCACCTCGGCGATCGCGGTCTTGTCGTTCTCGCGGATGGCGATCTGCTCGAGGCCGCGGAGCGCGTCCATGGCGCGCGGAAAGAGCTTGGCCGCCGCGGCGTAGTGCTTCTTTGCGGAGGCGAGACTGAAGGTGCGCAGCGACTCGTCCATGAAGCGCTCCGCCATCATCCGATGGATGCGGGAGCGATCGTCGGCGCGCTTCGCGGAGAGCACGGCGAGATCGAGCTCCTCGAGCTCGCGCTTGGAGTCGCCGTGCTCGCGGGACACCGCGGCCTGGAGCATGTGGATCTGCCAGTGCGTCGAATCGAGCGCGCGGATCCGCTCCAGCCACTGGCGAGCGAGATCCGGATCGGGCACCTCGCGCGTGAGCCACCGGACCATGGCCTCGGCGTAGGCAATGGCGCGCGGCTTGTCGCCCTCGCCGCTCGCGAGCGTGCGCGTGGTCTCCATGATCTCGGCCCAGCGACGCTCGGCGGTGACGAGCGGCTCGAGGACGTCGAGGATCGGCTCGTACAGCGGATCGGCCCTCCAGGCCTCCACGAGCGCGTCGATGGCCTGCCCCGCGTCACCGAGATCGCCCATCATTCGGCGCGCGACCTCGACGAGGATCTCGGCGCGCTCGGTGCCGTCGGTCGCGGGCGTGGCATCGAGGGTCGCAAGCAACGCTTCGACCTGCGCTGCGGCGACGCTCGCGCGTGCCGGCGTCCCGCGTTCCCCGCGGTGCTCGTTCGATCCTTCGAAGGGTCCGTTGCCGCTAGCCGGCATGCGCTGACCCGATGGTACCTCGGAAGCGGAGCAAGATGCGGTTTCATGCTCGCGCTGGCTGGTCGCGCGGCGTGGCCCACCCGATGCACCTCGACAAGGAGCCCGCACCGTCGGCGGGCCGGAGGTCGACCATGCGAGCCAAACGAGCCATCGTTTACGGTGTCATCGGCGCTGGAGCGATCAGCGCCGCCTCTGCGGTGCTGCGCGCGATCGGGCTTCCCATTCGCCTCGAGCTCTTGCTGGGCACGATGTTCGGGGCCGCGCCCGGCACGGCGTCCTTCCTGCTCGGGCTCGCGATCCATCTCGCCATCGGTGGTGCGTTTGGCCTCCTCTACGCCTGGCTGTTCGAGACCGTCTGGGTCCACGGCGGAGCCTTCACCGGGATGATCCTGGGCTTCCTGCACGCGTCGCTGGTAGGGATGGGCGTCGGGCTCACCCCGCAATGGCACCCGCTCGTGCCGGGCCGCCTCGCCGATCCGGGCCCGTTCTTCGCGAACATCGGGGTCGCGGGGGTCCTCTCCTTCTACGCGATCCACCTCATGTACGGCGCGATCGTCGGTCATGGCTACGGCCACGTCGCGGCGGAGCGAGAGTGGGCGCCCGCAGGCCGTCTCTAGCGGTCGACGAC
>JAYTZB010000554.1:0-1643 GCA_043742085.1 Polyangiaceae bacterium | reverse complement strand
CCCTCCGCCGCCCCGCCGGCGTCTGCGGGAGGGGGTGGTACACCAATGTTTTATTGGTTGATCCGCCGTGTGCTTCCATCCCCCGACAGCGTCGTGCTCGTCGACCGGGCGTAGGCCTCGGCGGTCTCGAAGACGCGGAGGAAATTTCCGCCGAGGATCTTCAGCACGTCCTCGTCCTTGTAGCCGCGCTTGACGAGCTCGAGGGTGATGCGCGGAAGCCCGTCGATGCCCGTGAGGCCCTCCGGCAGATCGTCGACGCCGTCGAAGTCCGACCCGAGCCCGACGTGATCGATGCCTGCCACCTTCACCATGTGATCGATGTGATCGATGAGGACCGAGAACGGCACCTTTGGCATCGGCTCGCCCTGCGCGCGCAGCTTCTCGAGCGCCTCACGGAAGGCGAGCGGGTCGTCCTTCAGCTTGCCGCGGAGCTCGCCGAACGCCTTGCCGTTCTTGTCGAACCACTTCTTGGCGGCGGCGCCGTACTCGTTCGACAGGAACATCGACCAGAAATTCACCATCGCCACGCCGCCGTTCTTCGCGAGGCCGCGCAGCATGTCGTCGCTCATGTTGCGACGGTGATCGGCGACCGCCCGAGACGACGAGTGCGATGCGATGACGGGCGCCTTCGCCACCTTCATCACCGACCAGAAGGTCTCGTCGGAGACGTGCGAAATGTCGACGAGCATCCCGATGCGCTGCATCTCGTGGACCACCTCCTCGCCGAAGGGTGAGAGCCCGTGATGACGGACCACCGGCGGCCCGTTGAAGCCTGCCGAGTCCGCCCACTCGTTGGTGTTCGAGTGCGTGAGCGTCATGTAGCGGCAGCCGAGCCGGTAGAGCGTGCGCAGCGCGTGGAGAGAGTTCTCGATGGCGTGCCCGCCCTCGACGCCCATGAGGACCGCGACCTTACCCTCGCGCTTGGCCCGCCGGATGTCGGCAGCGGACGTGGCGAGCAAGAGATCGCCGGGGTGACGCTCCACCTGTCGGTACGTGACGTCGATGAGATCCACGGCGCGCCGCAACGCCCCACCGCCCTGCACGGTCGGCTTCTCGGCGAGCTCGCCCTCGACGTAGATGGAGAAGAACTCGGCGGTGATCCCGCCGGTCTTCATGCGCGCGAGATCGGTGTGCGTGCGGGTCGAGCGCGTCCCGAGATCGTAGTTGCTCGCGAGGATCACCGAAGGGATGTCGTTGTGGCCGTCGACGATGATGGCCTGGCGATGAAGGCGCGTCGCGCGCTCCTCGATGGTCTCGCCGGGACGAGGTCCGTCCGCGGTGCTGCTCGCGATCGGCGCGGTCGCGCTCGCGGCCGGCGTCGTCACCGGCCCGCCCGGATGCGCCGGCGCGGCGTGGAACTCGCTGCCGCCCTTTGCGCCGCGCGTCGCGGCCTCGACGCCGCCGCACGCCCAGCCCGTCGTCCCCAACGCGATCGTCAGGACCACGGCGCCGAGGCGAGCGCCGCTCGTGGAAACGCTGGCCTCGTGACGAGCAACGGGGTGCTTCATGGCCGCGGATGCTACACCCGCGGCCATGGCGCCGGCGGGTCTCTGGATCGACACGGACATCGCCCTCGGAGCCGCAAAGGGCGACGTCGACGATGGATGGGCGATGGCGGCCGTCCTGCGCGGCGCGCCGGAGCG
>JAYTZB010000553.1:0-5999 GCA_043742085.1 Polyangiaceae bacterium | reverse complement strand
GCAATCTCGATATCCCTTGATCGGCGCGGTATGGCGATTGTTCGCCATCCGCGCCGTTCGCTATTTTGTATGAGCGCCTATGCAACCATCGAGGGATGGGCCGTCGTCGACGGTTATCAGCCCGACGGCGACACCATCCGCTTCGTCCCGACGCCATGCATCACGTGCTCGGGTTGTCGCGTGGGCAGCTGATTGGATGGCCGCCGGGCGCATCGGGGGCGCCGACGCCGGGACGGCACCCTCGCGGCGTGCGCGTGCGGGTGGTCACGCGCTCGTGCGATGCGCATGGGCGCGTCATCGGCTATCTCTTCGCGTCTTCGACCGGTTCCGTTGCGGTGAAGGCTTCCGTGAACGCGTGCTTGCTCGCGGCGGGCCTCGTCTATCCGTTGGCGTACGACTCGCAGCCGCCCATCGCGAGCTCTTCGGCAGCCGCGCGACCACGGCGCGTCGTGAGGGCAGGGGCCTCTGGTCTCGTGACCGCTCGCGCGCGGGCTTCGTGCTGCACGGCGAAGCGTCCCTCGGCGTGCACGGCCCGCTGGTCTTCCCGAAGGTGTTCCGTCGCGCGGTGTCGTTGTTCCGCGAGGGCCGAGCCGCGTGGCGGAAGCTCTCGGACCTCCTGGCGGAGCGCGATGGCGTCGTGCGCGTGGCCAGCGGCGTGATCGGCAGGACGTTCGCGGAGGCTGAGCTGAGTGCGCCCAACTCGACTCGAAGCTAGCGGCACCGCTACGGAAGGAGCGGACCGCTGCCACGGGCGGTATGCCAGATAGCGACGATGAGTACGTTGTTCGCTTCGACCAAGAAGTACACCGCGTAACGTGACTTCGGCAGGAGGGCGCGTCGGACATCATCCTCGCGTTCTCGGCGGTAGACGGGAAACGCGCCGGGTGCCTTGCCGATCACGACGAGCGCCGCGTCGAGCTCGCGGTCGAAGAGGTCCGGGGCCGCCGGACGGTTCGAGAGCCACCACAAACGAGTGACGATGAGCTGAGCTTCGCCGTCGGCCGAGATGAGCACCGGCCGCCGCGTCACCGTCGAGACCGTATGTCCGCCAACGCTTCCTCGATGGGCCGGACCTCGCCGTGGCGGCCTTGTTCGAGCCCAAGGCGGATCGCGGCGTGCAGCTTCGCTCGGTCGTCGTCGGCGAGATCGTCGAGCTCGATCCCCGGGACAAGCTCGAGAAGGGTTCCATCGGGCAGATCGGTAGCCTCGTCGAGGACAATTCGACCGTTCTCCACTCGAGCTCGAAGATCGTTGGCCATTGCGTCAGCCTAGCAACCCCACGCTCTTCGCGCTCGTCACCGACGCTGCGTCGGGCGAAAGTTGGAATCTTGCTTCACGGCTCTGGGCGGAGGGCCGCTGTCCGAAACCCGCGCGCCCCTTTCCCCGTCGCCACGGTCATGGCACATCGTTCCGCAGTGCTGGCCCTCCTCTCGCAGCTCACGGCTACGCCGGTTCGTCGCGACGGCATCCTCGACATTCCGTTCGACGAGTATGTCGAGCACGTCGCTTGGCCCGAGGTCGCGAACCTGTTCCACGGCTTCGTCGTCAGCCACAAGCGACCGACCCTGCGCACCGTCCTCTCGGATCCGCGCTTTCGGCGCTGGATCGAGGTCTCCGGGCGTGCGCCGGTACGGAAGAAGCTCGAAGCGGAGCTCGCGATCGTCTGCGGCGTCGTCGACGAGGAAGCGCACATCCTCATCGACGAGCCGTCGTCGCCGTCGCTCTCGCCCGCGCCGCCGCCGCCGTCGGCCGCGGCGTCGTCGTACGCTGCGCTCGTCGCGCTTGCCGAGGAGGCCGGCGCCGCCGCCCGCCTCCGCGATTCCGTCGGCGTCCTCCTGCAACGGGTGCCGGCCGGCCCGCTCCGGAATGCCCTCCGCAACACGCGGCGCGCCACCGTCACCGAGCTCCTCGATACCACCACCTTCGACCTCGGCGGCTGGCGGATGACGGCGCGCGAACGCGACCTGCTCGCGGCCCTGGCAAGAGCCTACGTGATGGAGGCGGTCGAGCGCCGGCGCGCGGCTGATCGCGAGGAGGCGAGGGTCGCTGCGCTCGGGCATACGCCTGATGGCGAGGGCGCTTCCGACTTTTTCGCCGCGACCACCGACGCGCTTGCCGCGATCGCCAAGCCTCCGTCGCACGCGCTCACGCTCGTGAGCGTCGCGCTCGAACGCGCGCCAGCTCGTCTCGACGTCCGGGCCTCGCTCGTGCCCGATCGCGACGGCCGCCAGCGCACGATCGCGATCACGCTGGTGCTCGAGGACTGGCGCCTCTCTCCGCTCTCCGCGATGCTTCGCAGTGACGCGAAGGAGGGCCGCACGTCCGCCGCCACACGCTTGGTGCTCGGCACCGCCAGCCTCGTCCTCCGCGATCCGCACCATCCGCTCCACGCGCCGCTGCTCGCTTACCTGAACGAGCCGCCGTGGGAGCGCGTCCTCGCGAGGCTCGGCTCGGTGGTCGCCAGCGCAGCTCCCCAGGCAACGAGCGCGGCAGCCAACATCGTCTGGACGGTCACCGCCGATCGGGGCGTCACCGTCGCTCCGGCGCTCTGCGAGTCCCAGCCCAGCGGGCGCGACGCGCTGCGCGCGATCCCGCTCGAGATGATCCTCCGCGATCAGCTCGAGGCGGTGTCCGCACGCGACCAAGCTGTCGCGCGCGCGCTCTGGGTGACGCAGCAGCCCCACTACTACCCGTACGCCCACCCGCAGGACACCGCCACGAGCGCGCGCGAAGCGCGGCAGCGGGCCTTTCGCGCACTGACGCTCCTCGCCGGACATGATGCGGTGCGCGGCCGTGGCGGCGTCGGCATGAGCGTGATCGTCGGTGTCATCGGCGTATCGCTCGTGGAGGAGGCGGGCGGTCATCGCTTCGCGTTCGACGTCGACGGCGAGCCCCTCGGCGCTCCCGCGCTGCGCGCCGATCTCGATGCGGCGGGCTACCTGCTCCATGTCGACCCAGCCGGTGGACGCGTCCTGCTCGCGCACGCCGGTAGCCGCCGCGCAAGCGCGCTCCTCGCGCTCGCCAGCGAAGCGGCGCTCTTTCCCGCAACGGCCGCGGCTCCCCTCGTCGAGCGCGTCATCGCTCTCGCCGACGTCGTGCCCATCGCGCTCCCCGCATCGCTCGCCGGCGAGCCTGTGGAGGCCGATGCGCGGCTGTTGGTGCGCGTCGTTCGGACGGGCGCAGCCGCGCTCGCGATCACCTGGCTCGTCCGGCCGATCGCCGGCGGCGCCGCCTACGCGCCGGGTGACGGCCCGACGCAGATCCTCCAGCAGGCGGACGGACGTGCCGTCTTCGCCGAGCGCTCGTTCGAAGCGGAGCTCCTCCGGATGGACGCGGTGCGCAGCCAGCTTCCGGAGCCGCTCGCGACCGGACCGCTCGCGAACGCGCGCTGCGAGGGATTGGAGAACGTCCTCGCCGTCATCGCCACCCTGCGCGCGTCCGCGGAGTCGGGCGCCTGCGCGGTCGAGTGGCCGAAGACGCTGCCGCGCGTCGTCGGCGCTGCGACCTGGTCGAAGCTTCGATTGCGCGTGAGCGCGCAGCGCGACTGGTTCGGTCTGAGCGGCGCCGTCGAGGTGGGCGGCGTCGAGCTCACGCTCGCCGATCTGCTCGCCGCGCGACGCCACGGCGAGCGCTTCATCAGCGTCGGGCCCGACCAGCTCGTCGCGCTCGAGGACGAGCTGCGATCGCGGCTCGAGGAGCTCGACGCCATCGCGCGGCCCGCGGCGAAGGGCGGCCTCACGCTGGCGAACGCCGCGGTGCCGGCGCTCACCGAGCTCCTCGACTCGCGCGATCAGCTCGACGCGGTGCCCGCGTTCTGGTCGCTGGTCGCGCGCATCGACGCGGCGGCGCGCAGCGATCCCCGCGTACCGCGCGGCTTCACCAAGGTGCTCCGCCCTTATCAAGTTGACGGCTTTCGCTGGATGAGCCGCCTTGCGGCCTGGGGCGCGGGCGCATGCCTCGCCGACGAGATGGGCCTCGGCAAGACCGTCCAGACGCTCGCCCTCCTCACCGCTCGCAGCAAGGACGGGCCGGCGCTCGTCGTGGCACCGACCTCGGTCGGACCGAACTGGGTGGCCGAGGCACGGCGCTTCGCACCCTCCTTGAAGACGGTCCTTCATCGTGGCGCAGGGCGGGCCGCCACGCTCGCGACGCTCGGTCCCGGCGATCTCCTCGTCACGAGCTACGAACTCGTCGCTCGCGACGCGGCAGCGCTCTCCCGCGTCACGTTCTCCACGCTGGTCCTCGACGAGGCGCAGGCGATCAAGAACGGAGATACGGCGCGCGCTCGCGCAGCGCGCTCGCTCCGCGCCGACTTCCGGCTCGCGCTCACCGGCACACCGGTGGAGAACCGGCTCTCGGAGCTCTTCAGCCTGATGGAGTTCCTCAACTCGGGCCTCTTCGGGAGCGAGGCGGAGTTCCGCGCGCGCTACGTCGTTCCGATCGAGCGCGACCAGGACGCATCACGCAGCGCCGCCCTCGCGCGCGCAGTCCGGCCCTTCCTCCTGCGTCGGCGGAAGGCCGACGTCCTCGCCGAGCTACCGGCGCGCACCGAGGTGCTCCGCGCGGTCGACGCCTCGCCCGCCGAGCGAAAGCTCTACGAGGCCGCGCGCCGGCTGGCCGTCGCGGCGCTGACGGGCGCCGACGAGGACGCGCGCTTCCGAGTGCTCGCCGAGATCATGCGCCTCCGCCGGCTCGCGTGTCATCCGCGGCTCGACGACGCGACCTCGCAGGTGCCGTCGTCGAAGCTCGAGATGTTCCTCGAGCTGGTGGCGGAGCTGCGAGAAGGTGGTCATCGCGCGCTGGTC
Source organism: Polyangiaceae bacterium (assembly GCA_043742085.1). GTDB lineage: Bacteria > Myxococcota_A > Polyangia > Polyangiales > Polyangiaceae > Labilithrix. Next base: position 1,194 of record JAYTZB010000553.1, on the reverse strand, counting down.
TTCAGCCAGTTCACCGGCCATCTCGCGCTCGTGCAGGAGGCGCTCCGCGCGCGCTCGGTGCCGTATCTCTATCTCGACGGCAAGACGCCGGTCTCGCAGCGAACGAGCCGCGTCGCGGCATTCCAGGCGGGGGAGGGCGATCTCTTCCTCATCTCGCTGAAGGCCGGCGGCACCGGTCTCAACCTGACCGGCGCGGACACGGTCATCCATCTCGATCCGTGGTGGAACCCCGCCGTCGAGGACCAGGCCACCGACCGTGCGCACCGCATCGGACAGACCCGACCCGTGACGGTCATCCGCCTCATCGCGCGCGGTACGATCGAGGAGACCGTGATGGCGCTCCATGAGGACAAGCGCAAGCTCGCCGAGTCGATCCTCGAAGGCTCAGGCGCGAGCGGGAAGCTGTCGATCGCGGAGCTCGGCGCGCTGATCCGCGCCGGCTCGGAGGCGGCGCTGGAGGAAGCGTGACACGCGCCCGCGGCTCTTCCTTCTGGTGCATCGACGCGAGATCCTGCGAGGAGGGTGACGAGGCACTCCAACTCGGGTCCGCCACGTCGGGTGGCACGCGCCGGCGTTTCCGCTCGCACGGGAAGGTCGGTGGTTTCGCTTCGCGTCCCCGGTGCTAAAATTGTTGCGTGGCGGAGCCTCGAACGATGGACGCGGCCGGAATCGCCGGAGCGTCGGCACTTCCCGGGAGCTTGCGCGATGGGCTGGCGCGCACGATCGACGTGACTTCCATTTAAGGTCTGCTCGCGCGCGTGATTCAGCGCTGCGGCCACATCAGATATGGCTGTTCGGCTGTCGCGCCCGAGGGGATGCACGGGCCTCTAGCGACTGGGATCTCCTGGTCGTCGTTCCCGACGACGTGGAGGACAGCGAGTTCGACCCGCTGGTCGGCTGGCGACTCCAGAAAGGATTCCGGAGTTCACGCGGACGTGTTTCCGTGTCGGCTGTCCGATTTTCGCGAGGATAGCGGGACCCCAAACACGCTCGCGTTCGACGCGGCGACGGATGGACTGCTCCTCTATGAGTGATGAGTTGCTCATCGCGAATCTACTGAGAGTCGCGGCCGAGGACCTCGAGGGGGCACGCCTGCTTGCGTCAAAGAACAATCGGAATGCCATCTATCTTTGCGAACAGGCCGCTGAGAAATTGATTCGCGCTGTCGTGACGTCAGAAGGCGTGCGTGCGGGC
>JAYTZB010000552.1:0-4845 GCA_043742085.1 Polyangiaceae bacterium | reverse complement strand
AACCGGCCATCGCGCGCGTGCTCGGGGTCGGCACGGAAGGATGCACGAAGGGGTACGGGGCGCCCTCGATGGTCGCGGCGACGGCGCGCGACTCCGCGTGGAAGCGCAGCGCCGAGACCAGGAAGCCGGTCAGCGACTCGTGCGTGCTCAGCCGTGCAAGTGGCAGCCCCACGAGGAGCGCGACGCACGCGAGCGCAAGCCCCGCCCGGACGCGTGAGCGAGACGACGGCGGACGAGCTCGCGCCGCACCGCCGATGAGCGGTAGGCCGACCGCGAGCGGGATCAAGAAGAGGCCCGCGATCTCCCACGCATGAACGTTGGCCGAGACGATGGTGCGACCGAGCGGCGTGAGCAGCTCGCGAAAGTTCTCGTGCGCGAAGCCGTAGTCGAACGCGCCCGCCGTCTCGAAGCGGACGAAGTTGATGCTGACGAAGCACACGAAGACGAACGACGTGAGCGCCCTCGTCGACTTCGCGCTGGGCATCGTGAGATGGATGACGACGAACAGCGCGAAGACGGTCGCGTACGTGAGCGCCACGCGCACGGTCTCGCCGCTGCGCGCGACGTCGTAGCCGTCGCTCGCGGCGAGCGCGACGAGGAACACGGTCTGCACCACTGCAGCCGCCCAGAAGCTCGTCGGGATCCACGTACGGATCAGGGTGGGCAGCCGCGCCCGTGAAGCCATCACGCTGCGCTAGCTACACCCGGCATTCGATCGCAGCAACTGTGAAGGTGACGCTTTGCCGCAGTCGAACGCCGCGCGCGAGACGTCAGCGCGCCGCGGAGCCGTTGAGACGCTTGAAGAGCCACCAGCCGCCGACATGCTCCTCGAGCGTGAGGTCATTCGGCGTGTACGGCTGCGATGCCGTGGGACGGGTCCGGATGAGCACGAACTCCCAGTCCTCGAGGTGGTACGCGGGCCAGTCGATGAACTTGAGGTCGCTCTCGCTGTAACTCGCGGGCAAGCGGAGCGCGGGGTTCGCGTTGGTGGGGTACAGCGCGGAGCCCTGGTGGAACCACACGTCGCTCACCACGACGGGCCGATCAGCGAGCGCGAGCTTGTCGTAGTGGATGAACGGGTGCGCGGTGAAGATGTCGCTGTTCGGATCGAGTGGCAGGTTGAGGAGCGTCGCCTGCGCTGGCACGCGCGCGAGCACCTCGCGGTAACCGTGCGCCTCGTGCTGGAAGAAGTACGAGGCGACGAGCGCCACGGTCGCGAGCGCCGCCGCAGAGGCGGGCACACCGATGTCGCCGGCGAGCACGAGCGGTCGAGGCAACGCCTCGCGACGCACGCCGAGGAGCGACAGCATGAGGATGAGCGGCAGGAGCCGTCCGTCGACGAAGCCGAACCAGCCGATGGAGTGCGGCAGCACCAGAAAGAGCACGGTGAGCGCGCCGGCCGACGCGTAGAGCGCACGGCTATGGCGCTCGGTGGGCGTCAGCGCGCGGCCCGTGGCGTTGCCGAGCGATCGCACCGTGTAGAACGTGCAGCCCACCGCGAACACCCACAGCGCTACGGCGACGAGAAAGTCGATCCCGCTCCGGGTCATGAGCGTGGGCGTGACGAGGAGCTCGAACTTGGCGGCAGGGCTCTGGAAGATCGGGACGAGCGGCGGCACCACGGGCACCGAGCCCGACGGCGTGGTCGCGCCCCGCTCGATCCATGCCACCCAGCTCGCGAGCCCGAGCGCGGGCACGAGAGCGCGGAAGCGGAGCAAGCGCGGCCCGCGACGACCCGTGCAGAGTGCACTCACTCCGGCGCAGAGCAGGAAGAGCGCGAACGCGTGACCGTGAGCCACGAAGATGAGCGGCGCGAAGGCGGCCATGACGAGCTCGCGCTTGCGGAGGTCGGGCGCGTTCTCGTCGGCCGCGACGAGCAGTTGCAGCCACATCACGAGGCCGAAGAGCATGACCGCGACGCCGAGCAGGTAGCTCGCGAAGCCCATGAGCGTCATGAACCCGAACGAGAGCGTGATGCCGAGGTAGCCGTAGACCGGCGTGGTGTCGCGGTGCAGGCGGCGGCGCGCATGCAGCATCGCGAGCGGCGTCGCGATGATCGGGAGCGAGGCCAGGACGCGCACGGCGCCAACCGGTCCGATGGCGCGCACGAAGACCTCGCCGAGGAACCGGAACAGCGAGTACGGACCGATGTGCGGCGCGAGCACGAAGAAGCGCGACTCGAAGCTGCCTTCGGTGAAGCGATGGCGCATCGCGATGAGGCCGGCGTGCGCGGGCAGATCCTGGAACGGCAGCGCCTCGAACACCCAGAAGACGAGCACGCCGAGGAGCGCGACAGCGCCGAGCCCGATCCACGCAGCGCGCGTCGACGCACGACGCGCGGTGCTCGTCGGCGCGCTGTCGCGGCTCTCGGAGACGATGTCCGTGCGATGCGCTGCGAGATCGGCGCGCTCGGCGCGCTCGTGAGGAGCGGCGTTGCCCGCGGCCTCGACCGCTTCGTGCGGAGGTTCGGTCACATGCGTCGTCATGAGCCCCGGTAGAGCGCGTTATGGCGCGAGTTCGGTACGGCCGCCAGTGTGCGCGTGCTTCACATGGCCGATTTTTGCGGGCTTTTCGGGCCCCAGAGGCTCCGGGACGCGCATTGGACGGGCCTCCCCCGATCGCAGTGATTTGCCACGCCCGTCGGCCGCCGCGCGCGGTAGGTAACGACCCGATGAGCCGCGCTTACCTCTGCGTGTCGATCGACACCGTGAGCGACCAGGCGAATCGATGGAAACCGCGCCATACGCGGTCCTTCGAGGGGATTACGGACGGCGTGGTCGAACGGATCCATCCGCTCTTCGAACGGTTCGGCGCCAAGCCCACGTACCTCCTCGCGCCCGAGGTCGTGGGCGATCCGGCGTGCGTCGCGACGTTCCGGGCGCTCGCTCCGACGTGCGAGCTCGGCACGCATCTCCCTCATTTTGCGAGCGATCGTGCAGCGGCGGTGCCCGAGGTCGAGCGCGCGGAGCTCACGTCCCTGACCGATGCCTTCATCCGCGCCTTCGAGCATCAGCCGCAGTGCTTCCGGACGAGCCGCCGGATCGGGCCGATGTCGATCGGGATCCTCGAGTCGCTGGGCTACGCCGTCGACGCGAGCGTCACTCCGCACGTCGGCGACTTTCATGACGCACCGTCCCAGCCGTATCGACCCGATACCCTCGCGCCGGGCCAGCGTGGGGACGCGACGCTGCTCGAGGTCCCGATCACGATCCGGCCGCACTTCCTGGGCGCGATTCCGGGGATCGGCCGCCGCCTCGACGCCCGCGCCCGCTGGCTGCGTCCGACGCGCGGCACGGCGGCGGCGCTCCTTCGCGTCGCCGAGGACGAGATGGCCATCGCGCGACGCCGTGCGCCGACGCAGCCCGTCATCCTCCACGCAATGCTCCGGAACGTCGAGGTGGTTCCCTCGGCGAGCCCCGACGGCGGCGACGAAGCCTCCGCGCACGGCATCCTCGATCGGCTGCGCGCGTTGCTCGCGTACGCGCGTCGCGAGGCGATCGCCGTGATCGGCCTCAGCGAGGTTCCGCCGATCCTCGCGCCGTCCACGGCGACGGACCGCGGACCTCTGCGGAGCCGTGGCGCGTGACCCGCGCGGCGTCGACCGCATGGTCCGACTGCTGCCCTTTCATCGCGCAACTCGGCGGCCTGGCTCCGTACCGTTTTCCAGTCACTCCTCGGCAGGCTGCGCGACGCGCAACCCCGCGAGATGACGCGGGGGACCCCGTGTCACATTGCTACAATGGGGATAGTCGCCACGCTTTTTGGCCTGTTTTCCCCAGGGATTGTGCAACCTGTGGGTTGCATCGCCGCTCGCGCGGACGCCGAAGACGTTGCCCGCGCGTTGCATGTTCGACGCTTTCGGCTCGGGTCGGCGCGGGCACGTTGGCGGGCGTCGATCATCGGCGACCTCGAGCCGCGCGATGCGAAGAACGGGCTCCGTCGTCTCGCGTTCGAGTGCGGTGAAGGCGGCGGCCTGCGCGTGGCCGTCAGTGCCCTGACGGAAACGACGCCGTGCCTGGAAAATAGTCTCTCGCTCGACGGCACATGGCATGCTCCGCGGCATTCCATGCTTGGCCATCGCTCGCTCGTCCATCCCGGTGCTCCCGCCACGCTTGCCAGGTTTGCGACGCTCACGGCTGCGTGCGCGTTGACGGCGTCCTGCTCGTCCTCCACGCCCTCGTCGGCCGCGGCCGCGACCCCGTCGGCCCCGCCGGTCTGGGAAGGCGCCCCCTCGACGGTCGCCGTCTACGACGGACGCCTCGCCACGATACCCGTGGCGATTCGCACGAGCGACCCCGCGAAGCTCGTGGTCACGGTGACGAGCGACGTCTGGAACGAGCTCGTCCCGGATGCGAAGCCGAGCACCGATGGCGTCTGGCGCGGCACGTTGAGCCTGCGTCCCGGCTATGCGCTCCAGCCCGCTGCTCCGCCGCCGGTGAGCGTCGACATCACCGACGGCACCGGCCAGCACGTCGTGCAGGCGATCACGCTCGAGGTGCACAAGCTCGCGTGGCAGAAGCACCTCACGTGGACTGCGCCGGCCGGACCGGAGACGCGCGAGCACGGCGCGTTCCTCTACGACGCGGACGCTCGCGCCGCGTACCTCTTCCAGGGCAGCGGATACAGCCCCCAGCTCACGCCGCTCGCCGATGCATGGCGTCTCGACGTCGCCAGCGGAACGTGGACCGCGTGGGCGCCCACCGGTGACCTGCCCGTCCCCGGGGGCTCGCGTCGCGTCGCGCAGATCCCGGGCACGAAGAAGTTCTACCTCTACGGCGGGTACATCGGCTTCGGCGCGACCGCGAACGACGACGGTGAGCTCTATCGCGTCGACCTCGCGGACGC
>JAYTZB010000551.1:0-1993 GCA_043742085.1 Polyangiaceae bacterium | reverse complement strand
GGAGCTCGGTCGCCCGCTCGTCGATGCGGAGCGTCGCGAGGTGGTGCTCGTCGCGTCGTCCGAGGTCCGGAGCGCGACCGCGTTCGGCGAGGTGATCATCGCGCTCGTCTACGTGCCCATCCTCGCGCTCCAGAGCATCGAAGGCCGCATGTTCCGGCCCATGGCGATGACGGTGCTCTTCGCGCTCGCCACGGCGTTCGTCCTGTCGCTCACGCTCGTCCCGGCCGTCGCTTCGGCGGTGCTGCCGCTGGCGGCACGCGATCGACCGTCTCCGGTGGTGGAAGCGGTGCGCCGCATCTACACGCCGGCGCTGCGCTTCGGCCTCCGCTGGCCGAAGCTCGTGGTCCTCGCGACGCTGCTCGCGTTCGTGGGGAGCATCGGCGGCGCCACCGAGATGGGACGCGAGTTCCTGCCCAAGCTCGACGAGGGCACGATGGTGGCGGCGATGGTCCGCCTGCCGTCGGTGTCCCTCGAGCAATCGACGGAGCAGGCACGCCAGGTCGAGAAGACGCTCCTCGAGTTCCCCGAGGTCACGAGCGTCGTGTGCCGTACCGGTCGCGCGGAGATCGCCGTCGACCCCATGGGCATGAACATGAGCGACGTCTACGTCATGCTCAAGCCCAAGAAGGAGTGGAAGACCGCGGACTCGCGGGAAGGCCTCGTCGAGAAGTACGACAAGGCGCTGGGCGAGAGCGTCCCCGGAGCCGGGTTCGCCTTCAGCCAGCCCATCGAGATGAACACCAACGACCTCCTGGCGGGCATCTCGTCGGACCTCGCGATCCATCTCTACGGAAATGATCTCGCCGAGCTCCGCCAGACCGCCGACCACATGGTTCGCGCGCTGCGGAGCATTCCCGGCGCGAAGGACGTACGCGCCGAGCAGATCGCCGGCATGAACACGCTCACCGTGACCGTCGACCGCCAGGCGATCGCGCGGGCCGGCGTCGATGCCAAGGCGGTCACCGACACGGTGGGCGCGCTCGGCGGCCTCGACGTCGGCGAGATCGTCGAGGGCACCATCCGCTATCCGGTGCGCGTGCGTCTCTCGGAGGACGCTCGCCATGATGCCCGCGCCATCGCCGCCGTGCCGGTGCGCGACGAGCACGGGAACCTCGTGCCGCTCGGTCAGCTCGCCACGGTGGAGATGGCTCCCGGCCCCTCGCAGATCAGCCGCGAGCGGCTGCAGCGGCGGATCACCGTCGAGCTCAACGTGCGCGGGCGTGACATCGGCTCGTTCGTCGAGGAGGCCAAGGTGGCCCTCGACCGCGATGTGAAGCTGCCGGTCGGCTACTACACGGAGTGGGCAGGGGAGTACGAGCGCCTGCAATCGGCCGCGAAGCAGCTGGCCATCGTCATCCCGATCGCGCTCTCGCTCATCCTCGTGCTCCTCGTGATGACGTTCGGACGCATGCGCCCGGCGCTCCTCATCTTCGTCAACGTGCCGATGGCGATCTCCGGCGGCATCGCGGCGCTCGCGGTGCGCGGCCTGCCGCTCAGCGTGTCCGCGGCGATCGGCTTCATCGCGCTCTTCGGTGTCGCGGTCCTCAACGGCCTCGTGCTCGTGACGTCGATCGAGCGCCTGCGCGATGCCGGAGCGAGCGCGGCCGAGGCGGTGCTGCGCGGTGCCGATGCGCGGCTTCGTCCGGTGCTCACGACGGCGCTCGTCGCCTCGCTCGGGTTCCTGCCGATGGCGCTCGCGACCGGTGCGGGTGCCGAGGTGCAGCGCCCGCTGGCGACGGTCGTGATCGGCGGCCTCGTGTCGTCGACGCTGCTCACGCTGCTCGTGATTCCGACTGTCTACGGCTGGATGAGCCGCCGTGAGAAGGCGAAGTCCGAGTCCACCGTGCCGCTGTCGATCGCCTGAATCCGAGGGACGAACGATCCACCCCCTGCGGTGGGCGACCCTCCACGAAACGCGACAAAAATGCGTGGTCGGAGCACTTTACGCCCACTTGCACCTACAACGTAGGGCGGCATGAGTTTCGCTCCAAGG
>JAYTZB010000550.1:0-5021 GCA_043742085.1 Polyangiaceae bacterium | reverse complement strand
AGCCACCAGATCGGGAAGTTCGCGAGCGACGCATACACGTTGTACTTCGTCGCGCCCGAGCCGGCGCCCATCGCGCTCAGCACCACCGCCGTGAACGCGGCGTAGGAAAGCCCGACGCCGAACGCGTAGGTGACGTTCCACACGACGTACATCATCACCGTCGCCGGGCTCAGCGCCATGCCCGTCGCCACGAGAGCGAGGCCGATCCCGATCACCGCATAGGCCGTTCGCGGCGCGAGGCGATGACACAGCCACCCGCCCGCGAAGCAGCCGATCGCCGTCACCACGCCCACCGTCAGGCCCTGCATCAGCTCCACCTCGCGCGCGCCCGCGCCCCAGTAGCCGGCCACCTCGGCCTGCGTGAGCACCGTCTGCGCCGCGCCCGTTCCCACCGGCAGCACGCACAGGATCGCCGAGAGCAAGCCGCCCTTCGTCCTCAGCATCTTGCCGAGATCGCGGATGACGCCCTTCACGGCATCGAGCGACTTCATGTGCGCGTGCAGCGACTCGTGCTTCGGCGTGAAGCGGAGCCCGATGCAGCACAGCATGAAGATCACGCCCATGATCGCGCCGCCCATCCACGGCGCCGGTAGATGCGTGATGAGGAACAGACCGAGCGCGCCGCCGAGCCCCGCGCCGCCGAGATTGCCGGCCTGGAACCACGCGCTCACGCGGCCGATCTGATCGGGGGGCGTCGCCGACGCGATGAGCGCCTCGACCGCCATTCCCACCGCGGAGTTGATCAGGCTCGCCGCCGCGATGATGGCGAGGAGCAATCCCAGCGTGTCCGGGCCGAGCGGCACCATCGACATCGCGAGGACACCCACCGCCGACGCCGCCGTCGACAGCACGTACCACTTGCGAGGCGTCAGCGTGACGTCGACGATCGGCGCCCACAGCCACTTCAGCCACTGCGTCCCCATCTGCGCGCCGTTCAGGAGCGCGCCCTCCGAGATCGACAGCCCGTGCTTCGTCGCCAGGAACGTCAGCGCGACGGTCACGAACCCGGTGAGCGCGCCGAACGGGAGATAGAGCACCGTCCAGACGAACGGATGCGGGGCGCTCGGCGAAGCAGGCTCGGTTTTCCCCACGGAAGTGCCACGTTACGTTGCCGAGCGCGGCATGTCTGCTACGTCCAGCGCGATGCGTCGCTTCGCTTTCGGGCTCGGGATCCTCGCCCCGCTGGTCCTCACCCCGCTTCTCCTCGCCGCGGTGGCGTGCTCGGACCTCAAGAGCGCGGCGACGCCCGACGCGGGAGCGGCCGCGGCCGATCCCGACGGCGGCGGTCCCGCCGATCTCGGCGACGGCGGCTCGACCACCACCACGGACGGCGGCGGCGTGAAGGTCACGGTCGACACGCTCGTCACGGGTCGCAACCGGCTCGGCGCACGATCCATCGTGTCGTTCCGACCCTGGCGCTCGGGCATCGCCGCGAGCAACGGCCAGGTCTACTGGGTCGAGAGCGGGACCTCGCCCGGCCTCTACTCGGCCTCCGGGACCACGGCATGCACGACGGCCTCGTGCGTGAAGACCATCGCCACCCTCGCGCGCCCGAGCGCGTTCACCGCCAGCGCGACACACGTGTATGTTGCAGACATCACGGTCATCAAGCGCTTTCCGTTCGGCAGCACCACCGCCGAGACCGTGGTGAGCTCGAACATGGAGGTCGACAACCTCGCCACCGCCGGCACGCGGGTGTTCTGGAGCTCGGGTGAAGGCTCGGCGATGAACGCGACGGTCATCGGCGGCGCCACCAACACGCCGATCAACTCGAACGGCACGCCCGTCTCCACCGCGGTCGCCGGCGATCAGCTCTTCTGGGCGGGCGTCGACATCAGCGGACAGAACGGGGCCATGCAGGCGATCAGCACCAACGGCAGCGGCGCCCACGAGGTCAATCGCTTCTCGGCCGGCTTCCACACCATGGGCGGAAACGCGACGTTCCTCTATTACGCGAAGGACGATCCGGGCAGCATCCATCGCATCACGCTGAACAGCGGCCACGACGAGACGCTCGACAAGGACGCGCTCGGCGTCACCGACTTCGCCATCGACGACACCCACGCGTACTGGACCGAGCCCGGTGACGGTGATTTCACCAACGGCCGCGTTCGTCGGATCGCGCATGACTCCACCACCGTCGAGACGCTCGCGGTCGGGGTCACGCTGCCCGTCGCCATCGCGGTATCCGGAAAGACGGTGTTCGTCGCGAGCGCAGGGACGAAGGGCGCGGCCTACGCCGACGGTAAGATCCTGCGGTTGACGCTCGCCGAGTAGCGCCGTGATACCTTCGTCGGAGGCATGCGTACGCTCGTCGCCTTTGGAGTCGTGGCGGCGGCGGCGTTCGTTGCAGCCTGCACGCTGACCACCGACCTCGGCGGTCTCTCGGATGGCGCGGCCACCAGCGACGACGAAGGCGGAACGAAGCTCGAAGCGTCCGCGCCCGACGCGCCCGACGCGCCGAGCGAGGCCAGCGCCGTGGATCCTTACGTCGCCGAGGTGCTCGCCGACGGACCCCTCGCGTACTACCGATTCGAGGACGCCACCGACGCGAACTCCGCGAAGGACGAGGTCGGCGTGCATCCCGCCAACGTCACGCAGAAGGGCGTCACCTTCGGCGGCGCGGGGGTCCGCGGTCGCGGCGCCGTCTTCGACGGCAACGCGAGCCTCGACATCGGGGACGCGTTCGATTTCGCCGGCAAGCAAGCCTTCGCGCTCGAGGTCTGGGTCAAGGTCAGCACCGCGCAGCTCGGCGGACAGCTGTTCCACAAGCGCGACGAGAGCGTCGCCAACGACTTCAAGAGCTACGTCCTGTACGTGGCCGGGGACGGGACCCCGCACTTCGAAGCGTGGGGGGTCGACCTGAGCGCGTGGAGCGACGATCCGTTGCCGGCGTCCTTCGCCCACGTCGTTCTCTCGGTGAGCTACGCGATGGGGAAGGGCAATGCCACGCTGTACGTGAACGCGCAGCCGGCGAATCACGGCGGCTTCGACAACGTGATCGATCTCGCCGACACCCCGCAGCACTTCGGCATCGGTCGCGCGTTCGTGGGCGTCCTCGACGAGGCCGCGGTCTACGGCAAGCCGTTGCCTCCCGATCGCATTCTTGCCCATTATCGCGCGGGAAAACCGTGATCGCTGGCGGAGACCGCCGCGAACGCGCTAGCGTCATGGGCTCGTGATCGCGCGGCCCTTGCACGCTCCGAAGCTCTCCCTGTCGACGCTGGTGCTCGGCGCCGTCCTCGTCGCGAGCGTCGTGGGCTGCAAGAAGAAGCAGAAGCCCTTCCCGCCGGCGCCCCCGCTGCTCTCCTCCACGGCGACCACCGAAGGCGCGCCCCTCACGCCGCTCGGCCGCGGTTCCGCGCGCACCGTCGACGGCGGCACGGTCGCGGTCGCGGTGAACGTCAACGCCATGCCCAACGTCGCCGACACGATGAGCCCAGCCGATCGCGCGGCCGTCGAGGAAGCGAAGACCACCATCCGCGACCTCGACGCGATGGCCAAGCGCGGGGTGCTGACCAACCCCGACAGGCCGGAGGACGGCGACGCCAACATGAAGTGCGGCGGGCTCGAGTCCTCGCGCTCGCGCCTCGAGGCGATGACCGATCCCGAAGCGAAGCAGCTCGTCTCCGAGGAGCGACGCCTCTGCTCGCTGGAGATCCCGCTCATCAGCGCCGACAAGACGCTGAAGCAGGTCACCATCTCGCCGTCGCAGGCGTCCCGGCAGCTCATGTGCAAGTACGCGTCGAAGGACATCGACAAGGCCCGCAAGGAGAAACCCGGCGATCGCCGGGTCCGCGATCTCGATACCCGGTTTGCAAGGTCCTGCCGTTAGCGGCATGGTAGCGGCGTGAGCAGCCGAATCCTCGCCAAGCGCCCTCTCTCGAGTGCCGCTTTTCCGTGGGAGACCACCGATCCCTTCCTCTTCTGCGTCCATCACGACGACAAGTATCCCGCCGGCGAGGAGAACCTCGCGCCGCACAAGGACACGCTGAAGGGCCGGCGCATCGGTCAGGACTTCGAGGGCAAGGACGGCTGGCGCATGTACCACGGTGAGGTGGTGCCTGGATTTCCGGGTCATCCGCATCGCGGCTTCGAGACCGTGACCATCGTCCGCAAGGGCTACATCGATCACTCCGACTCGCTCGGCGCGGCCGCGCGCTTCGGCTCCGGCGATACGCAGTGGGTCACGGCGGGCGCCGGCATCGTGCACTCCGAGATGTTCCCGCTCCTCGAGCGCGAGAAGCCGAACCACCTCGAGCTGTTCCAGATCTGGCTCAACCTGCCCGCGGCCGACAAGATGGTCGACCCTCACTTCGCGATGCTGTGGAGCAAGGACGTCCCCAAGGCGACGTTCGAGGACGACCAGAAGCGCGTCACCGCGGTCGAGATCGTCGCCGGCGAGCTCTCCGGACAGCGCGCTCCTGCGCCGCCGCCGAAGTCGTGGGCCGCGCGTCCCGATACCGACGTCGCGATCTGGACCATCCACATGCAGGCGCGCGCGAAGTGGACGCTGCCTCCTGCCAAGAACGAGCGCGCCGTGCGCACGCTCTACTTCTTCGACGGGCCCTCGTTGTCGCTCGACGGCGAGGTGGTCCGCGACCATGCGGCGCTCGTCGTCGAGAGCGACGAGGAGCTCACGCTCGAGGCCGGCGACGGCGACGTCGCGATCCTCATGCTCCAGGGACGCCCGATCGGCGAGCCCGTCGTCGCGCACGGTCCGTTCGTGATGAACAAGCGCGAGGAGATCCAGCGCGCGATGCAGGACTACCAGCGCACGCAGTTCGGCGGCTGGCCGTGGCCCAACGAGGCTCCGGTGCACGAGCGCGACGCCGGCCGCTTCGCTCGCCATGCGGACGGCCGCGTCGAGAAGATCGAGAAGTAGACGTGGCCGGGTTGCGCCTGGCCGAGCTGCGCGAACGCTACGTCGACCGGAAGCGGCCGCTGCCGGCGGCGCTCGAAGCGGAGCTGCGCGCCGATCCGCGCTCCGGAGCGAAGGCCATCCTCGATGCCGTGGAGAA
>JAYTZB010000549.1:0-4497 GCA_043742085.1 Polyangiaceae bacterium | reverse complement strand
CCCGTCCCCGGTGCCAGGCGCTCGAACGATGCCGGCGTCGTCACCGCCATCGCGCGCGCCGTGATCTGGAGACCGGCCTTCGAGAGTCTCGAGAACATGCTCCGTTCGCATCGTTCGACCTCTTCACTGGTGAGTGGCGTGGTGTCCGCCGTCGCCGGCGCATTGACGATCACGAGAAACCGCTCCTCGCCGCCGCTCGGGGCTCCGCGCGCCGGGCGATCCTGCGCGCAGACGTAGACGGTGGGGTCCGCGGCGAGCTCGCGCCGGCCGAAGAGCGCCACGTGCTCGGCGGCGTAGTCGTCGGAGAAGAAGACGTTGTGATGCACCAGCGGGAATCCGGTGGCGCGGCCGACGATGGCCCAGGTGATCGCCGAGAGCGATCGCCGCTCCGGCTTCGGCGCGCGACAACCCGCGCGGGTCACGTTGCCGAGCGCGCCGGACGCGAGCGACGCGACGTCGGCGTTGGCGATGATCGCCGAAGCTGGGAGCATTTCCCGCGCTCCGTCGGCCGTCTCGATGACCACGCCGGACGCACGCCCGTTGCTCGTGAGGACCTCGCGGACCCTGGATTCCAGGCGAAACGTGACGCCGAGATCGCGCGCCAGCTCCGCAACCGCGTGCGCGAGCCGGGTCATGCCGCCCTCGATCACCGACACGCCGGCGCGCTCGACGTGCGCGATCAGGTTGAGCGTGGCCGGTGCCTCGAACGGCGACGAGCCGACGTAGGTGGCATAGCGAGCGAAGAGCGCCCGCAGTCGCTCGTCGGCGAACGTGGAGCTGATGGCCTTCCACATCGTGCGGTGCGCATCGATCTGCCCGAGGCTCCTGAGGCCGAGCCGCGCGCCCGTCTCGATCAGGCTCCCGATGGAAGGACGCCCCGCCTCGAGGAACGGCGCGCGCACCGTCTCCGCGATCGCCTCGCCGTGGGCAGCGAAGCGACGGTATGCCGCCGCCTCGCGAGCGCCGGCGAAGGCGGCGATGGCGTCCGCGGAGCGATCGACCTCGGGAAAGAGATCGAGCGTCGCGCCGCCACCCCACGCATGACGCGCGATGATCGAGGCCGGCGTCAGCGTGACCGCGTCGTCGAGGCGGCGTCCGGCCGCGGCAAACATGGCGTCGAAGACCCAGCGCATGGTGAGGACCGTGGGCCCCACGTCGATGGCCTTGCCTGCGACGTCGATGCTGCGCGCCTTGCCGCCGGGCATTCGCTCGCGCTCCACCACGACCACGCGCTCGCCGGACAACGCCAGCTCGACCGCGGCTGCCAGCCCGCCGAAACCAGCTCCGATCACGACGATGGGCGCCCCGCTCATTCCGCAGAGGATGCGACGCTGTCCATGATTTGTCCATAGACCGATTGACATTAGACAAACTTTGTCCAAACTCTGACGGTATGGCGGATCTGGTCCTCGAGCGTCGTCTGCATGAAGCCCTGAGCATCGGCGGCGGCTCGCCGCCTGGGACGCTGGGCGAAGCGCTGGCCTATGCGGTGTTTCCCGGTGGAGCGCGCGTCCGACCGCGGCTGTGCCTCGAGGTGGCGCACGCGTGCGGCGAGGCGTCCGATCTCGCGTACGCGGCAGCGTGCTCGCTCGAGCTCCTGCATTGCGCGTCGCTCGTTCACGACGACCTGCCGTGCTTCGACGCCGCGGACGTCCGCAGAGGTCGACCGTCCGTCCAGCGCGTCTACGGCGAGGCCATGGCCGTGCTCGTGGGCGACGGCCTCATGGTCCAGTCGTTCTATACGCTCGCGCGCGCCGTCGCTCTCCGACCCGACATCGGGATCTCACCCGTGCTGACGCTGCTCGAAGCGGCCGGGCCGCGCGTCGGCCTCGTGGCCGGTCAAGCATGGGAGCTCGAGAAGGACGTCCAGCTCGCAGCGTATCACCGCGCGAAGACCGCCTCGCTGTTCGAGGCTGCGGCCGCGCTGGGCGCGCTCGTCAACGGCGTCGCTGCGACCCCCTACATCCTGTTCGGCCGCGCGTTCGGCATGGCGTATCAGCTCGCGGACGACGTCGCCGACGTGCTCGCCGACGCGCGTGCGCTCGGGAAGCCGACCGGCCGCGACCGAGCTCTCGGTCGACCCACCGCCGTCGACGAAGGCGACCCGGCGTCTGCGCTCGACCGCCTCGCCGAGGCGGCGCGCGCGGCCATCGACGCCGTGCCGAGCAGCGCCACCGCGGCGCCTGGCTCGGGAGGCGAGCGTGACGGCGAGCTCCGCCGGTTCGTGGCCGCGGTCTTCGAGGCTCTTTCGGCGCGTTTGCCCGCGCATTCTCGCGGTCCGCGGTCCCTTCCGGCAGAGCCGAGAGCCCTAGCGGCGCCCGATGGCGGGGGCTATCCTCGGCGGTCCCATGGCCAGATTCCAGACCCTCGTCGACGTCTACCACGACTCCGTGAAGACCTTCCCCGATAACCAGCTCTTCGGAACGAAGCGCGGCGGTGTCTGGGAGTGGATGACGTACCTCGAGTTCGGTCGGCAGACCGACGGCTTCCGCGCCGGGCTCGCCGCGCTCGGCCTGAAGCGTGGCGATCGCATCGCCATCATCGCCAACAACCGCCCCGAGTGGGCGGTGGCCGCCTACGCGTGCTTCGGCCTCGGGATCGCGTTCGTGCCCATGTACGAAGCGCAGCTCGCGAAGGACTGGGAGTTCATCGTCAAGGACTGCGAGGCGAAGGCGCTCATCGTGGCCACCGACGCGATCACCGAGAAGACGAAGCCGTTCCTCGATTCGATCCCGGGCCTCGACTTCATCATCAGCTTCGACCCCGCCACGACAGGTGACGGCGCCGAGGGCAAGGTGAAGACCTTCAACGAGCTCGCCGCGACGAAAGCCAATGTCCCGACCATCAAGCCGGAGCCGAAGGACATCGCCTGCTTCATCTACACGAGCGGCACCACCGGCAACCCGAAGGGCGTCATCCTCTCGCACGGCAACATCGCGTCGAACGTGAGCGCCATCCACGAGTGCTTCCCGTTCACGGCGATGGACCGCTCGCTCTCGTTCCTGCCCTGGGCGCACTCGTTCGGCCAGACGTGTGAGCTCCATGGCCTCCTCTCGATGGGCGGCTCGCTCGCCATCGCCGAGAGCGTCGACAAGATCCTCGACAACCTCGCCGAGGCGAAGCCCACCGTCCTCTTCAGCGTGCCGCGCATCTTCAACAAGCTGTACGGCGCGGTGCAGAAGCAGATCTCGACCAAGCCCGGCTTCGTGCAGTCGATGGTCAAGAGCGCGCTCGCCACGCGTCGCAAGCAGCGCCTCGGTGAGGACGTATCGCTCGGCGAGGGCCTCGTCCTCGCGCTCACCGACAAGGTGGTGTTCTCCAAGGTGCGCGCGCGCTTTGGCGGAAACTTGAAGTACGCGTTCAGCGGCGGCGCCGCGATCTCCACCGATGTCGCCGAGTTCATCGACGGCCTCGGCATCACCGTCTACGAGGGCTACGGGCTCACCGAGACGAGCCCCATCACCACCGCGAACTGGCCTGGAAACCGCAAGATCGGCTCGGTCGGCAAGCAGATCCCCGGCGTGAAGATCGAGATCAGCGCGGACCAGGAGATCATCGTCCACGGCCCGAACGTCATGCTCGGCTACCACAACCGCAAGGAAGAGAACGACGCGGTGTTCACCGCGGACGGCGGCTTCCGCACCGGCGACATGGGGAGGATCGACAAGGACGGCTTCCTCTTCATCACCGGCCGCATCAAGGAGCAGTACAAGCTCGAGAACGGCAAGTACGTCGTCCCCACGCCGCTCGAGGAGCAACTCAAGCTCTCGGCGTACGTCCTCAACGCGATGGTCTACGGCGACAACAAGCCGTACAACGTCGCTCTCGTCGTCGCGAACGTCGACGCCGTCAAGAAGTGGGGCGCCGACAACGGCGTCTCCGAGAGCGATCCGACGAAGCTCCTCGCGAGCGCGAAGGTGCAGAAGCTGTTCAAGACCGAGCTCGATCACTACGGCGAGAAGTTCAAGGGCTTTGAGGGCGTGAAGGACTTCGCGCTCATCCCCGAGGACTTCACCACCGAGAACGGCATGCTGACGCCGAGCCTCAAGGTGAAGCGCCGCAAGGTGGTCGAGGTATACCAGCCCGTCATCGACGCGCTCTACGCGAAGAAGCGGGAGAAGGGCGCGGACGCCGGCGGCGACAAGGCAGCTGGCGACAAGAAGAAGGCCGTAGCCACCGCCGAGTGACGCGCTTCGCGATCCCTGCTGCGTTGAAGAGCGTGAGCGCACGGATGCCCTCGTTCAGCGCGGCCATCTCCAAGAAGCCGCTCCCTGCTCCGCCACGAGGCGCGGTGCGGGGTCTGCTCGCGCTGCGCAAGGCGCTCCTGCGTGTGGCGGATGCCGTGGTCCCGGCGCAGCTCGCGGTCTTCGACCGCGTCACGGCCGTCGCCGGCTCGCACGTCGTGACGGAGCTCGCCCGCTTGAAAGTGGCGGATCTTCTCGAGGTGCGTCCCCTCACGGCGACCGAGCTCGCGACGAAGACCGACACCGACCCGGG
>JAYTZB010000548.1:0-2427 GCA_043742085.1 Polyangiaceae bacterium | reverse complement strand
GCGGCCACCCCGACGAGCAACGGACGCGTCTCGGCGAACCTCACGGCCGGCAAGGGCGGGGCGTGCGCTCTGCCGTTCCCCAAGCCGCCCACGCTGATCAACGCGCTCTTCGACGTCGAGGCGCTCGGCCTCAAGCAAGGCACCGTGCTCGCCTCGGTCACGGGCGTCGTCAGCTTCTTCTGCAACATCCAGCTCGCTCCTCGCTCTCCGGCCGACGTCGTCGTCGCCAAGTAGGCGGACGAGAGCGCCCGACATGGCGAGGCGCGCGCTCGCGATAGCCCTCGGGGCCCTGGCCGCCACTGTCGCCGCCGGCGGCTGCGGGCCGGCGAGCCCGGCGACGCAGCCGAGCGCCGCTCCCGCTCGCGCGCAAGCGCTCTTGCCGGACGTGCGGCGCGCGAAGGATCGACCGCCCGTGGTGCTCGTCGTGCGCGAAGGCGATCCGAGCAGCGCCATCGCGGTCGCCGTCACGACCGCGGGCCTCGACGGCAGCGACGACGATCCCGAGGCTGCCGTCGCGCTCGCCGGCGTCGTCGAGGCGCGGCTCGCGGGCAAGGGCTTCGCGCCGAACGTCGTGCCCTCCTGGTCGGGGTTCCGCGCGGCGGTGCTCGTCGGGACGACCGACGGCGCGCCGGCCGCGACCGATGCCATTCGCGAGGCGCTCACCGCGAGCATCGATGAGCGTGACGTCGTCGCCGCGAAGAAGAAGCTCGCCGCCCTCGCGGCACGACCGCTTCGCGATGCGTCGCTCGCGCGGTGGGCTCGGTGTGTCGGCTCTCCGCATGCGCTCCCCGCGCGCGCCGGAAAGAGCGGCGACGATCTCTCGGCGCCGCGGCTCGAGCGATGGCGCGCGGCGGCCCATGGGCTCGGGCGCGTCGCCATCGCGGTGGCGGCGCCACGCGCGACTGCCGAAGCGGTCGCGTCGGCGGTCGCGAGAGGGCCGACGTGGAAGGCTGGCGCACCGCCGCCGTCGCCATCGCTCGCCGCTGCCGCAACGAGCGGTGCGTCGGCGAGCGCTGCCATCGACGTCGACGTCTACGAGGCGGCCGCCGAGCTGTCGGGAGCGACCGTGGTGCACGCGACCCTCGACGTGGGCACGGCGAGCGATGCGGTGAGCACTGCGGAGGCGCTCGGCGATCCCCACGGGCCGCTGGCGTCGCGTCTCGCTGCGCTCGATCTTCCATTCCGGCTGCGCGAGGTGGTCGGCACGGCGGATCCCCGCGGCGGCTGCGTGGGGATGGTGCTCGAGTCGGTCGCCGCGCCTTCGCCGACGGCTGCACCGAGCGATCTCGCGACGCGCGTGGCCGATGCCGTTGCCCTCGTTCATGTCGAGGCGCAGGTTCATCTCGGCGAGGGCGGGACGGGGCCCGACGGACGGACGCTCGCGAGGCGGGCCGGCGATGCGCGTGAGGCAGCGGAGCGCGCGGCGTGGTGGGCGCTCGCGGATACGTGGAGCGGCGGCGGAGCCGGAGCGAGACCGAGCACGGCCACGGCCACGGCCACGGCCACGGCCACGGCCATGCACGGGGCGGTGGTGCTCGGGGTGCCCTCGCGGCGCGGGAACAGTCCGCGCGGGAGCACGGACGCGGCGCTCGAGCCTTCGCGCGAGGTGCTCGCGGCGGCGGTGTCGCGTGCGACGCTCTCGTGGCAGAAGCCGGTCGCCGAGGGTCGCGTGCGCATCGAGCCCGGTCAGGGCGAGACGTGGGTGCTCATCGCTTCGCCGTGCGGCGCGGACGGAGAGAGCGATGCCGACACCGGGCTCACCGCGCTCTTCACGCTCGCGATCTCGGAGCTGGCGAAGAGCACGCCCGAGGCGCGCGTCGAGCCGTGGGTCGTGCCCGACGGCGCCGGCCTCCTCGCCCACGGACCTGCGCTCAACGGCGAGACGGCATCGGCGCACGCACGGAGGCTCGCCGACGTGGTCGCTCGGAGCTTCGCCTCCGAGCCGATGACCATCGCCGCCGTGACACGCTCGCGCGCTGTCCTGCTCCATCATGACCTTCGCGCCGAAGGGCCCGCGCTCGGGATGGTCGGCGCCGCCGTCGCTCCCGGTCATGCGTCGTGGTTCGATGCGTTCGGTCGCGAGGAGACGCTCGCACGTTCGGCCGATGCGTCGGTCATGGCGCGCGGGCAGGCGCTGCGGGCGGGTCCGCTGCGCGTCGCCGTGCTGGCCAATGTCGACGGCGCTCAAGGCGAAGCTGCTCTCCGCGCGGCGGACCGCTGGATCGATCGGCGCGCCGGCGATGCGCGCGTCTGTCGGCCGTCGACCCCCGCGGCCGCGCCGCGCCCGGGCACGTACGCGATCGAGACGCGCGCCGGGGCTGCACCCGAGGCGTATCTCGCATTTCCGATCGCGGCGAACGACGAGAAGGCGCGCGCGGCGGCGGTGATCGTTGCCGCGGCGCTCGATGGGGACGGCGGATTGCTGGA
>JAYTZB010000547.1:0-9830 GCA_043742085.1 Polyangiaceae bacterium | reverse complement strand
CTCGGCCGCCGCGTCGGAGTCGGCGACGATCGCGCCGCCGACGTGCACGTGGGCGCGGCCGTCCTTCACGATGATGGTGCGGATCACGACGCTGAGGTCGATCGGACCCCCGAAGTCCAGCCATCCCAGCGCGCCGGCATAGACGCCGCGCTCGGTGGGCTCGAGGGCTTCGAGGATGCTCGTCGCCTCGATCTTCGGCGCGCCGGTCATCGATCCTGGCGGGAAACAAGCGCGGATCGCATCGATGGCATCGCGCCCCTCGTCGAGCTCGCCGCGCACGGTCGAGACGAGCTGGTGCACGGTCGCGTAGCGTTCCACCGCGTAGAGGTCGGGCGCTTCGACGGTCCCGAAGCGACAGACGCGGCCGAGATCGTTGCGAACGAGATCGACGATCATCGCGTTCTCGGCACGGTCCTTCGTCGAGCTGGCGAGGTCGCTGGCGAGGCTCGCGTCCTCGGCCGGCGTGGCGCCGCGCGGGCGCGTGCCTTTGATGGGACGACTCTCGACGATGCGCGCGGCGTCGATGGACAGGAAGCGCTCCGGCGACGACGACACGATCGCGGCTTCCGGGAGGTCGAGGAAGGCCGCGAACGGCGAGGGGCTCGTGCTTCGCAGCTCCTGCCAGAGCGCGAAGGGATCACCCGCGAAGGGCGCGTCGATGCGGTGCGTGAGGCAGATCTCGAAGGCATCGCCGGCGAGGATGTGCTCCTTGGCGACGGCGATCTTCTCGAGGTAGTCCTCGCGGCCGACGAGCGGAGCCGAGGACGTCGAGGCAAGCAGTGAGGAGACTGGCGCGGCAGGGGATACGGGCGGTCGTGCTCGCGGGCGCTCGCTCATGAAGCGCGTGCGCTGCTCGAACGACGCCAGCACGCTGAGGATGCGATCGCGCGTCCGCTCGGCCTCCGAGCGCGCCGACGCCGTGCTGTGGCCGCGGCCGATGACCGAGAGGAATGTCCGCTTCGTGCGCCGGCACGAGCCGAGCACCCAGTCGTGAAAGAAGAGCGCGATGTCCGGCATGCCGAGGCGCGGCCGCGGTCGGCAGGGGAGCCGCTCGAGCATCTGCCCGGTCTCGTAGCCGATGTACCCCACGGCGCCTGCGAGGAAGGGGAGCGGACGACCCTGGAAAACAGCGGGATCGATGGCGTTCTCGAGGAGCAGCGTGCGCAGCGTGTCGAGCGCGTCGTCGACCTCCGCGCGCATCGTCGCTCCGCGCTCCTCGATGACGACGCGCGCAGCGAGCGCGCCCGCGCCTGACGACGCCGATCGCGCGTCGCCTCGATACGCCCGGAACGAGAGGAAGGGCTCGGCGCCGAGCAACGCGAAGTCACCACCATCGAGCACGAACCCGCCGCAGCCCGTCGGGAACGCGTCGCGATAGCGATCGGCCGAGAGCGCGAGCTCGAGCGGCTCGAGCAGATGGATGTTCGCGCCGTGCTTCATGCAATGCCGCGTCGCTCCGACAGGGTCGCGAGCGTGGTCTCGTCGGTCACGACAGCGCGCAGCGCGGAGCGGAGCGCGGCGGTGTGCGGATGATCGGGCCCGCCGATGGCGCGTCCGTCGACGGCGGCGATGGGGAGACACTCCACGCGCGAGCTCGTGAAGAAGGCCTCGTCGGCGTCGAACAGCGCGCTCTGGTCGAGCGCCTCTTCGCGGGCCGTGAGCCCGACTCGCGCCGCGATCTCAAGGACGACCTCGCGCGTGATTCCGGCGCGACATCCGCTGGCCAGCGAAGGCGTGAGGAGCGCGTCACCCTTGACGATGAAGATGTTGGCCATGGTCCCGCACGCGAGCGAGCCGTCGACGGCGAGCACGATGCCCTCGCCGGGCCCCATTCCCCGCGATGCCGCCTCGCGACGCGCGAGCACCTGCGGCGCGTAGCTGGTCGTCTTGATGGTGCCGTCGATGCAGGCCGGCGGGATGCGTCGTGCCGAGACGATGGTCGACTGCACGCCGCGCGCGTAGTCGTCGGCGCTGGGGACGTCGAGCGGTCGCGAGAGCACCGTGAGCAGCGGATGCGCGTCGTCGGTGCTGCGCGTGACCGTGACCCGTACATAGGCATCGCGAACGCGGGTCAGCGAGGCTGCCTCGTCGGCGATGGCAATGATGCGGTCGATCCCCGACGGCACCGTCATGCCGAAGAGCGCGGCGCCACGTACGAGCGTCTTCAGGTGCCGCTCGGCACGGAAGCACACGCCGTCGTAGCCGTGCATCGTCGCGAAGACTCCCTCGCCGAGGAGGTAGCCGGGATCGCTGACGGGCACGCGCGCCTCTTCGCCCTCTGGAGCGACGAAGCGACCGTCGAAGTAGACGGCGCTGTAGGGCGCGATGGTCACGGCGAGGCACCATGGCAAGGCCTCGGGCGGCGCGCAAGCGTCGGGGACGGACGGCACGAAGCGGCCACGAACCGCCTGGAATTAGGGTAGTGTGGCGCCGTGCGCATCGCCGTGCTCATGCCCGCGTTCAACGAGGAAGGCCGCCTCGCGAGCACGCTCCAGGAGCTCGCCGCAGCGCTCTCCGAGGAGACGCGCGCCTGCGTGTTCCTCGTCGACGACGGCAGCGCGCCGCCCATCGACGAGGCGACGGTGCGTGCGGCGGGGAAGGGCGTCCGCATCGTCATCGCGCGCCACGCCGTGAACCTCGGTCAGGGCGCAGCGCTCGAGACGGCGCGCCGCCTCGCGCTCGAGCCGCGCTGGCAACCCGAGGAAGGGTCGTTCGAGGCGTTCGTCACCATGGACTCCGACGGCCAGCATCGTGGCAGCGACGTGCTCGCGCTCGCCCATGCCATTGCGGGTGGCGCCGACGTCGCCCTCGGCGACCGGTTCGCGGGTGGCTCCGACGTGCCGACATCGCGTCGCGCGCTGCTCGCCCTCGCGCGCGCGTTCGAGCGGGCCACCACCGGCCTTCGTCTCTCCGATGTGCACAACGGCCTTCGCGCCTTCGGCCCGCGTGCCATCGCGGGGATGCGCATCCGCCAGAATCGCATGGCGCACGCCACCGAGATCTCGCGCAGCATCTCGCGCGCCTCCGCCGAGCGCGCCTCCGATGACCAGCTCCACGTCGTCGAGGTGCCGGTCTCGGTGCGGTACACCGGTGAGTCACTCGCGAAGGGCCAGCGCGCATCCGGCGCCGTCACCATCGTGGTCGATCTCTTCCACGGCTTCCTGTTCGGCGGCAACCGATGATGCAGGCCGAGGTCACTCCCGCGGCGCTAGCGCTGGTCGGCCTGCTCGCCGCGCTGTTTTTGCACGACCTCGTTTCGCTCCAGCGCAATCGGCGCCTGTTGCTGGTGCAGCTCGCGGTCTTCGCGGGCGGCGCCTGGCTCATCGTCTACCCCGAGGTCGCTCGCCGCATGGCGCACTTCGTCGGCATCGGACGCGGGGTCGACTTCGTCCTCTACCCGCTCGTGATCTGGCTCGTGCGCGAGTCTCTCCTCTCGCGGCGGCGTCGTCACGAGGAGCAGGAGCGCGTCACGGAGCTCGTGCGCGCCTTCGCGACCTCCGGTGCGCACGTGATCGACGGCGCGGATTCGCCTGCTGCTCACTCGAGCAAGCGCGCCCCTGCGCATTCGTCCGCGGTCGCCGCTTCCTGCACGGAATAGCGCTTTTCTGGGTGAAATCGTGGTGCGTAGAGGAACGTCCACGGCTGGCGGACGATGCACACGCGCTCGCCCGGCTCGATGCGCTCGAGCGCGACGGGATCGACCTTGTCGGCAACGAGCTTCGCGAACGAGTCGCCCGACGCGTAGAGATACGTCCCGCTCGTCGACCACGTCACGACCGCGAGCGCGGCGAGCACCGCGAGGCTCGTCGTCATTCGTCGCTCGCGTGACCACACCACGAGATTGAGCGCGACGAGCAGGAGCATCCAGAAGAGGTAGTAACGGAGCTCGTGCGATTGCGGCAGCACGCTCGCCACCACCGTCGCGCCGACGGCGAAGAGCCCGGCCACCTTCGCCTCGCGCGTGCGCCGCACGAAGACGGCGAACGCGAGCGCGAGGACGTTCACGACCGCGTACGCGCCGAAGAAGCCGCCCATGCGGTACCCGGGCTCGCGCGGCGGCGTCCACTGATCGATCGACCACCGATCGTGGCTCGCGATGGGATGCAGTCCGAGCTCGAGGACCGACGCGCCCCAGCGGAGCGGTCGCGGCACGTTCTCGAGCCAGTCCGGGCTCGACGCGTAGGCGTCCTCGACGTGCGGCAGTGATGTTCCGAGCACGTGGATCTCGACGGGCCACACCGGATTGCCGCGACGGACCACGTTCTTGATCGGCGTGGCGAATACGAACGGCAGCGCGAGCGCGATCACGAGGAGGCGGAGGCGCCTTCGTTCGTCGCGGCGGAGGGCCGTCGCGACGAGCGCGGCGGCGGCAACGAGCACCACCGGCACGAGCTGGAACTTGGTGTTGGCGGCGGCGACGGCGAGCGCGCTGCCGAGCAGGAGCGCGCGGATGCTCGGCGCCTCGCGCGCTACCACCTGGCGGTAGGCGAGCAACGCGAGCATCGTCACCCATGCATTGGCGGGGAGGTCGACGTAGCAGCCCGTCGCGTGGATCTGCACGAGCGGTATGGCGAGGAGCGCGAGCACCGTCAGATGCGGCGGCACGGCGAAGAGCCGCTTCAGCAGCCACGCCATCAACGGCAGCGCGACGAACGATGCGAAGCTCGCACACTCGGGTCGTCCGGTGGTCCGCCAGAGGACGCCCTGGGCGAGCTCGCCGAGGAGCGGAAAACCCTCGAATCGGCCCTGGTTCAGCGCTCCGAACGTGAACGCGCTCGGCTCGACGAGGCCCACGATCCGACCCGCGAAGGGGAGGTGGTAGTACCAGACGTCCCACGCCTTCGAGGTGTCGTGCCAGCACGCCACGACGAGCGAGACCATGAGCGCGCCCGCGAGGACGCGCAGCGCGACGTCGATGACCTCTCGGGCGCGAGCGCGCGTCACGCGCCGCTCATACCGCGATCGGCGCTGCGCCTGTAGCCTTCCTTGCGCGCGCCGCCGTCCAGACGGACCCGCACGCGCTCGCCCCACGTCGGCGCGTGCCTCACGCGTGCTCATGCAACGTTGATGCAATCCTCACGCGAGGCGTGAGCGGCGTTCACGCATAGTGCTGCACGACGTTGCCAGATCCTCTGGCGCCAAGCAGCGACCGTCCTGCGTGGCCGCGGCGGAGAACCGGAGAGAAGCCCCATGCGCTCGACCACCCCTTTCATCGCTCTCATTGTCGCCATGGCGACGGCCTGCGCCGTCGACACGGATGACACGTCCGGCAGCGCATCCGCGGACGACCCGTCGACCTCCGTCGGCGTCGCGTCGGAGCCGCTCATCACGCCGGCGCTGCGCCGCGTGACGGGGCAGACGGCGGGAGATCCGTCGTTTGCGCGCACGCAGTCGGAGACCGCAATGGCGGTGGGGATCAACGCGCCAAACCCCAATCCCGGGCTATCGCTGGCATCGCCGGTCGTCATCACTGCCTTCAATGACTGGAGCGGCGTGACGACGACGGGCATCGTCAACGATCACATCCTCACGCACTCGTCGTTTCTCGGTTACTCGCGCTCGGTGAATGCGGGAGCGACATGGACGTACGCTGGAGTGCTCCAGCCGTTCGACCCCAACTTCCCGATCCTGCGCGGCGATCCGTCAGCAGCGTCGTCGCCGACCTCACCGAACCGGGTGTACCTGGGGACCCTGGCCGCCAAGCTCGATCAGATCGAGCCCGTCCAGAACGGTCCCGGCTGGACGACGTTCGGGATGCCTTCCGAGGCCCTGCCTCGCGGGCTCTGCGTTTTCCGCTCCGCGAGCGGCGGGATCGGCTTCGCAGGGTTCACCTGCGTCGCGAGCACCACCGAGTACGACGGCACCTCGCTTGCGGTCGCCAGCGACGAGACCGTCTACCTCGCCAGCTCGGCGGAGAGCGACGTGCGCGTTCATGTGTGGCGCATCGATCCCGTGAGCGGCGCCGGGACGCTGCTCGCGTTGCCCTTCGACGTCCCCACCATGGGCCATCCTCAGTTGAGCTACGACCGATTCACGGACCGTTTGTACGTGGCCGTGGCGTCAGCCGGGAAGATCCTCGCGAGCTACTGGAATGGCCAGACGTGGTCGTCACCGGTCACCCTGAATCCGCCCGGCACGTCCTTCGTCTGGATCCCCGTGAAGTTCGGCGCGCCTGCCGGGCTCGTGCGTCAGGGACGCTTCTTCTCCTTCGACGTCGCCCCGCCTCGCACCGCTGGCTTCATTCTCGACGCCAGTCGAGCGTTCCGGTTCGCGTTCACCGCGTGGATGCCTTCGGGAGGTCATGGCTTGGTCGTCGGCGCCTGCAGCTCCGACCTCACCGGTTGCGCGGAGGTGCCCGCGTGGGAACCGCCCACCACCGCGTCGTCGTTCTTCTTCGACCCCGTCCTGCGCGCAGACCACTTCCACGGAGCTGCGGCATCACCTCAGGTACGTCTAAGCTGGACGAGCCTCGACAGCGCGGCCGGGACCACGTTCTCGGTGGTCAGCTCTCGGCTCGACGTCTCCGCAGCGGCGCCGAGCGTTCCCCTCGTGGCGACGCCGTACGTCAACTACGCGACGATGAACGCCTGCCCTCATGACGCGGGGGCGACCGGTCGATACATCGGCGACTACAACGACATGGTGTCGGTGCCGTCCGCGCTTCGTCCCGGATATACGTTCCTGCGGGCCTACACGTGGTCCCCGGATGTCTGCTCGCCCATCGCGGCGGGGGCCTCCAACGACCAGCACGTCGCCGTCGTCAACAACCCGTAACGGATGATCGCGACCCGGCGCTCGCGTCTCAAGTGAGTCGCGCGCCGCGCCAGGTCAACGAGGCGTTGCGCGCGCCCATTTCCAGGGCCAAGCTCGCGTCACTCATGGGTGCGTTACGCAAGGCCTCCTACTCGCCGCGCGCCCTCGGCGGATTCGCTCTCGGCGCGATCGCGCTCGTCGCGTGCGGTGCGTCCTCCGCGCCGGAGTCGAAGGACCCGACCACGCCCGATGGGCCCGGGCCTCCCGGCGCCACGGCGAGTGCGCCCGCTCCGACGGCGTCCGCGCCCATCGCGACGCCGCCAAGCGGAAAGCTCATCGGCGCGACGCCGTACGAAGGTGGCGTCGAGCTTCGCGTGTGGGCGCCGAACGCCGTCGCCGTGTCGGTGGCTGGCGAGCTCGCTGGCGCAGGCGACGCGCGCCGGCCGCTCGCGCTCGAGGCAGGCACCGGCATGTTTGCGGCGCGCATCGACGGAGCGCGCGCTGGACAGCGCTATCACTACGTCATCACCGCGCACGACGGCAGCGAGGTCACGCGTGTCGATCCGCGCGCGCGCATGATCGACGGCAACGAATCGGTGGTCGTCGATCCGCGGACGTACGCGTGGAAGTCGAAGCCGTTCACGCCGCCCGCGCGCGACGCGTCGGTTGTCTACGAGCTGCACGTCGGAAGCTTCAACGCGCCGGGGGGCACGAGCACCGGGTCCTTCAGCACCGCGATCGACAAGCTCGATGCGCTCGTCGATCTCGGGGTCAACGCCGTCGAGCTGATGCCGGTCAACGGCCATGGCAGCCACGGCTGGGGCTACGGCCCTCAGCAGTGGTTCGCACCGCAGCCGTCGTACGGCTCGCCCGACGAGCTGCGCCACTTCGTCGACGAGGCGCATGCGCGCGGCATCGCCGTCATGCTCGACGTCGTCTTCAATCACTACGACGGCTACAAGCAGGCGCCGCTCCGTTGTTTCGACGGCACGTGCGCGGGCACGAGCGCGGGGATCTACTTCTTCGAGCAAGATCCCTATCGCACGACGCCGTGGGGACCGCGTCCCGCCTTCGCGAAGAAGGAGGTCGCCGATTTCTTCGCCGACAACGTCTTCGCGTGGACCACCGAGTACCGCATCGACGGCTTCCGCCACGACTCGGTATCGAACATCCGCGCGCTCGACGGGCAGGGGACCGTCCCCGGCGGCGTCGAGATCCTCCGGCGCATGAACGACGTGGTCGCTGCGGCGAGGCCCGGCGCGCTGCTCGTTGCCGAGGACCTCAAGGGCGCTGCCAGCATCACCGCTCCGGCCTCGGCGGGCGGGCTCGGCTTCGTGAGCCAGTGGGACGGCGGCTTCCAGTGGGCGGTGACGAGCGCCGCCACGGCCGCGAGCGACGACACACGTAACATCGGCGCCGTTCGCGATGCGCTCGTCGGCAGCTACAACGGCGACGCGATGCAGCGTCTCCTCTACGTCGAGACGCACGACACCGCCGGCAACGACGGCGCGCGCCTCCCCGTGCGCATCGACGGCGCCGATCCCACCAGCTACGCGGCGCGGAAGCGCGCCATGCTCGCTGCCGGTGTCCTCCTCACGGCGCCCGGCGTTCCGATGCTCTTCATGGGCCAGGAGATGCTCGAAAACGCCAAGTTCGTGCCGCAGCCGGCCCCGCTCGACTGGGGCAAGGCCGCCAGCAACGCCACGGTGCGTGCATTCTACAAGGACATGATCCGCCTCCGTCGCGACCTCGACGGCGTCTCGGGCGGGCTCCGCGGCACCAGCATCGCGATGACGCAGGTCAACGACGCGCCTGGCAACAAGGTGCTCGTCTATCGCCGCTGGAACAAAGCTGGGGACGACGTCGTCGTGATCGCCAACTTCGGCGCGAAGAAGTACACGCGCTACGACGTGGGCGTCCCCGCCGCCGGCAGCTGGATCGCGCGCATCGACACCGATGCCACCAAGTACGGCGCCGACTTCGGTAGCCCCGCGCCCACCGCCGTCACCATCGCTGCCACTCCGCGCGACGGCCAGCCAGCCACCGCCTCGATCGTGCTCGGCCCCTACGCCATGGTCGTGCTGACCCGCTGATCAGCTGAGCCCTGCCTTGATCCGCCTAGTGCGGGTGGACCATCGGCACGAAGCGGACGGCGCAGAGGTCCTCGCGCACGAGGCGACCGTGGTGCTTCTTGTGCCGCTCGAGGCGCTGGTCATGCGATTGCGGGCCGACGGGGACGACGAGCAACCCGCCCTCGGCGAGCTGATCGACGAGCGCCTCCGGGAGATGATCGGGCGCAGCCGTCACCACGATGCGGTCGAACGGAGCGAGCCCGGGCAGACCGGCCCAGCCGTCGCCCACGTGCACGTCGACGTTGTGGCAACCTGCGTCGAGCAGGGCTCGATGCGCACGCGCGGCGAGCTCGGGCACGACCTCGATGGTGTCGACATGACGCGCGAGCCGCGAGAGCACCGCCGCCTGGTAACCGGAGCCGGTGCCGATCTCGAGGATGCGCTGCGCGCCGTCGAGCTGGAGCGCCTCGCTCATCATTCCCACGACGGTCGGCTGCGAGATCGTCGCGCCGAACCCGATGGGCAGAGGATGATCGGCATACGCCTCGGCGAGCGAATGCTCCGGTACGAACGCGTGGCGCGGTAGCGTACGCATGACGTCGAGCACCTGTGGGCTACGCACCTCGCGTCCCACGATCTCGACGAGCGCTTCCCGCAGCCCCCATTCGCTCGACATCGTGACCGCACCGTCGCAAGCCGCGCGCCAGATCGCAACCGCTGCTGCAGCCCCGCCGAGGAAAAGAAGCTACGCTCGCGCTCCAGACCTGGAGACGTCATGGCGATCACGTTCTACTGCGGTTCCGGATCACCGTTCGCGTGGAAGGTATGGCTCGCCCTCGAGCACAAACAGCTCCCGTACGATCTGAAGCTCCTCAGCTTCTCGGCGGCGGACCAGAAGAAGCCGGAGTTCCTCGCCATCAATCCGCGCGGCATGGTGCCGGCGCTCGTCGAAGACGGCATGCGCCTCTACGAATCAAACGCCATCGTCGAGTACCTCGAGGACGC
>JAYTZB010000546.1:0-2931 GCA_043742085.1 Polyangiaceae bacterium | reverse complement strand
CCCATCCCCCCAGCCAGCCCTTGGGCATCGGGCTGGCAAGCGCGGCGTTCTTCAGCCGCGGCGCCGCCGGCGACGGCGATGTTGCGGGGGCACCCGCTGCGCCGCCGAGCGGGAGAAGGAACGACAGGACCAACGCGAGGGGACGAAGCGCTGCGATCACGTCCTTCCGTCGTGCGAGCCCCGCGGAGTGTGACCACAGCGCCCTCGCGTCAGAGCGTTGGGGTGGCCCACGGACTGCTTCAGCGCACCCAATGGTTCGAATTCTTGCGACGCCTCCGCCGCTGCAGGCTCTTATGGGAAGTGATGCGTAACATCCAATCCGCCCTCTACATTGGTCTCATCGTCTCGACCGCCGCGTGCGTCCTCCCCCAGTCCAAGCAGGCTTTCATGGACAACGGGCTCCAGAAGGCGGCGTTCGACATGCAGTGTGACAAGACCAAGCTCGAGGTCACGGAGCTATCGACCGGCTCGATGGGCGTTCGAGGTTGCGGCAAGCAAGGCCGCTACGAGTACGTGGTCGGCGGCCCCGGCTGGGTTCTGAACTCGGCCGAGGAGAAGAAGGAGAAGTAGCCCGCGTCCGCCGGCCGCGGCGACGCGCGCGGCTTCAGCGCACTCCCTTGAACCCCTTCACCACCGCCTCGAGCCGATCGTCTTCGCCGTCTTCGAGCAGACCGACCGCGAGCACGTTGAGCCGATCCGGCTGCGCCAGGAGCTCGGCCATCTCGCGCAGGCGCTGCGGCGTCACCGCTTGATTGGCGGCCAGGCGCGCCTCCGGCGTCTCGAAGCGATCGAAGAGCAGCCCGCCCGCATAGAACCCTGCCAGGTCCTCCGGCGAATCGAAGATGGTCTGCATCTCCCACGCGTTGCGGCGCTTGGCCTTGTCGACCTCGGCGTCGTCGGGACCGGTCTTCGCGAGCTCGCACACCATGTCGAGGATCTCGCGCGTCACCACCGAAGTGCGTGCATGTTGCACGCCGGCCATGAAGTCGAGGACGCCGTCGTCCTCGTAGCCGTCGAAGGAAGCGCCGACGTCGTAGCAGAGGCCCTTCGAATCACAGATGCGGTGGTAGAGCCGCGTCGACATCCCGTCGTCGAGGAGGCGCATCAGCATGTCCATGGCGGGCCGATGCTCGGAGGACTCCGGCACCGCGCGGAAGCAGACACGCAGCTCGGTCTGGCTCGACACGTTCTCGACGATGTCGAGGCGCGGCTTCTTCTGGGTGTGGACCGGCGCCTCGCTGCGGACCGCCTCGCCCTTGGGGAGCTTCGAGAACCACTTCTCGGCGAGCTCCATCGCCTCGTCGGGGTCGACCGCGCCGGAGAACGCGAGCACGCTGTTCGCCGCGTTGTAGTGGCGGGCGTGATGCGCGCGGAGCATCGGCAGATCGAACGAGCGGACACGCTTCTCGTCGCCGGTGATGGTGTAGCCGAGCGGATGGGTCGGGTAGATGAGCGCGCGCGACAGGTTGTCGGCGTCGACCTGCCGGCCCTCGTCGTCGAGGTCTTCGAGGATCTCCTCGCAGACGATGCCCTTCTCGATCTCGATGTCGTTGAACGTCGGCTGCGCGAGCACGTCGCCGAAGAGGCGGCTGGTCTCCGCGACCGACTCGCCGGGCGCCGTCACCGAGAACACGCCGAAGTCGGTCTGCGTTGCCGCGTAGAGGTAGCCGCCGAGGCTCTCGAACGCGTGGTTCACGTCATGCGCCGTCGTGAGCGTCGGCGTGCCGCGATAGAGCATGTGCTCGAGGAAATGGCTGAGCCCGTTGGTCGCGGGCGTCTCGAATCGCGAGCCCACGCGCACGTAGAGCGCGACATGCGCTCGATGGAGCTGCGGCTGCGGAGCAACGACCACGCGCAGGCCGTTGCCGAGCGTCGTCGTACGAAACGGCCGCTCTCCCATGGCGTGGATGGCGTGGATGGTCAGGGGCCTTCGCCTTCGTCTTCGTCCTGCGGCGACGGGCCGGCGTCGGACTTCGCGCCCATGACGTTGTTGTCGTCGATCTTGATCTCGGCCTTGTTCGCCTCGCGCAGGCGGCGCGTGTAGTTGCCGAGCGCCTCCGCCTTCTTCGCGAAGAGGAGCTGCTGCATGTACTGGTCGCGCTCCTTGTCGAACTCTTCCTTCGTGGCGGGTTTCTGATCCTTGAGCTGGACCACGAGGAACCCGTCGTCGGTGCGGATGGGGTCGGTCGTGACGTCGCCGACCTTCGAGCCGGTACCGAACGCGAAGCCGGTGACGGCCGTGGAGGCCTCGCCGGAGATGGCGGGGATGGGATCGCCGCCGCGGTTGAACGCGCTCGACGTGTTGAGCTGGGGGCGCTCGGGATCGGTCTCGGCCGTGTAGACGGTCGCAGCCGGTCCGGCATCGGCGGCAGCCGAGGCTCCTGCGTCGCCCGCGCCGCCGTCGCTCTTGCCCGCGCCGCCGGCCTTCGCGTCCGTCTTCGGGGCGGGGCGTTGGGTAGCCTTCACGGTGCCGTACTGCGCGATCGCCGCCTTCGTCGCGTCGTCGCCCGACTTGCCGCTCTTCATGTCCGACGCGATCTTCGCCGCGACCACCTTCGAGAGCTCGAGCGACTTCGCCTGGCGGTAGGCCTTCGCGATGTCTTCCTTCGACGCTTCGTCGCGGCGGATGACGTGGTAGCCGAACTGCGTCTCGACGAGGTACGGGACGAGCTCGCCGGGCTTCACCGACTCGACGGCCTTCTTGAAGGGCTCGACGAACTGCTCGACCATCTCGCCGGGGTACATGCCCCCCTTGTCCTTGCTGCCGGGGTCGTCGGAGAACTCCTTCGCGAGCTTCGTGAAGTCTTCGCCCTTCTTCACGCGGTCGAAGATGCCCTGCGCCTTCAGCTTCGCGGCGTCGTGCTCCTCGGGCTTCTCGCCCGCGAACTTCACGAGGATGTGCCGCACGGGCACCTTGATCTGGGCGAGGTT
>JAYTZB010000545.1:0-4864 GCA_043742085.1 Polyangiaceae bacterium | reverse complement strand
GACGACGCTGATCGACGCGGAGATCGTGCTCGCGCAGACGCGCTTCGAGCACCTCAATGCCCGGGTGGACGCGCGGATCGCCCGCATCCGCCTCGACCACGCCCTCGGCCGCGACGCGAAGATGCCAGCGCCGTAGCGCTCTTCGCTCATCCCTCTTGCGTCGAGGTCGCAGCGAGGGGTCTCATGGGCTCGATGGGCCTCCAGAAGCGTGATCGCGTCGCGGTGCTGACGTCCGGCGGCGACGCGCCGGGAATGAATGCCGCGCTCCGGGCGGCGGCGCGCGTCGGCGCCGAGATCGGCCTCGACATGGTCGGTGTCGAGGACGGGTACGCCGGCCTCATCGAGGGTCGCGTCGCGCCGCTCGACATTCGCGTGCTCGACGAGGCGGCACGACGTGGAGGCACCGCGCTCGGTACCGCGCGCAGCAAGGCCTTCGCGACCCCCGAGGGGCAGAAGCGCGCGAGAGAGACCATCGCGAAGCACGATCTGCGCGGCATGCTCGTCATCGGCGGCAACGGCTCGCTCACCGGTGCGCGCACGTTGACCGACGTCACGGTGGCTGGCGGCAACAAGCTGATCGTCGGCGGCGTGCCCGCGTCGATCGACAACGATCTCGCATGCACGTCGATGGCGATCGGAGTCGACACGGCGATGAACACCATCGTGGAGGCGTGCGACCGCATCTTCGACACCGCGACCGCCCACAAGCGCACCTTCATCGTCGAGGTCATGGGTCGCGACTGCGGCTACCTCGCGATGACCGCCGGCATCGCCGCCGGGGCCGACGCCGTGCTCGTCCGCGAGGCGGACAAGGACGAGGGGCAGATCGTCGATCAGGTGGTGCGCACCATGCAGCGCGCCTACGGCCCGCAGCCCGACGGCGCCTCGACGAAGCGCCGCGTCCTCGTGATCAAGTCGGAGGGCGTGCAGGTGGAGAGCAACCGCCTGAAGGACCTCGTCGAGGAGAGGATCAAGACGCTCCTCCCCGACGTCGACACACGCGTGACCGTGCTCGGCCACGTGGTTCGCGGCGGGACCCCCACCGCGTTCGATCGACTCCTCGGCGCGCGCCTCGCCAACGCCGCGCTCCGCGCGATGGTCGCTGGGCAGTCCGACTTCATGGCCGGCTGGTGCGGCCCGTCGATTCCGCGTGCGGCGTGCCCCTGGGATCCCTACGTCGTCCTCACGCCGCTCGATGAGGTGCTCGCGGAGACCGCGAAGCTGATGCGCGGCGACTCCGACCTGGCGCGCTGGCGCAAGCGCGTGTTCGCCGAGGTCGAGGACATCCTGCAGCGCTGAGGATCGCTCGGCTCACGGAAGCGCGGCGGGCGCCGCGTAGTAGCCGGCGACGGCGTTCTTGAACTGACCGCCGTCGCTGGTGACGTCGGTCTGGCGGACGGCGCCGGTGCCGAAGACCGCGCCGATGCCGCCGATCGCGGCGAACTCGCCCGGGTGATTGAAGAAGTACCGGACGCGGTTGTCGCGATAGTGACCCGTGTATCCGGCGGTGTTGGCGGGGACGCCGAGCGGCATCTGCCACCAGAGCAGCGGCTTGCCGATGACGGTGCGGATGGTCTTCGCGTACGCGAGGTGGTCGTGGAAATTCGGGTGCGCGACGTTCGCCTCGTCCCAGTAGAACGAGCCGCTGCGCGCGCAGTTGGAGTCGGAGCCGTTCTCGAAGCAGCCGGCATCGCGATCGAGCGTCTCGATGACGGTGATGTCGCCGTCGGCCGCGCCGATCGCCTTCATGAAGTTTCCGATGCGCGTCGGGTCGGAGTAGCCGTTCGTGTACGCGCCGAAAGACGATGCCGACAGGCCGATCACCACCTTCGGCGCGAGCTGCCGCGACAGGCGGATCACGCAGCGGGCCATGCCCGACACGTCCGACGGCAGGTCGCTGCACTCGGGGACGAGCGAGCCGACCTTCATGGGCGTTCCGGAGGGCTGCTCTGCGTTACGCTGCGCGAAGCCCCAGAGGTCGGGCTCGACGTGGACCATGGCGGGCGCGTCGAACGCAGCGAGCTTCTGGAAGAGGAGGCGCACGCCGGCCCAGTACTGGGTCATGAAGGAGTCGGTGTCGAAGGCGCCGAGGTTGTTCTCGCCGTACGAGGCCGCCTGGTAGAGCGTGAACATCGGGACGACGCCGTGAGCCTTCGCGGCGTCGGCGTGGATGGTCACGTAGCTGCCGGCAGGCGAGTTCCAGCTCGGCCAGTCCATGCCCGCGAGATAGAGGTAGTGGATATCGAGCTTCTGACCGAGCGTGTACGCGCCTGCGAGGTTCTCGTCCCCGCCCGTGAAGTCGTTGCCGAGGCCGACGAGGAACTTCGTCCCGAGGCCGAGCTTCGCGGCCACCTCCCGCTCGGCTGACGGGGGCGCACCGGGCGCGGGAGGAGGCGCCTCCGACGCCACGTCATTGCCCCCCGAGCTCGATGCCGGCGCGACGTTGCCGCCGGTGACCGTGGCGCTCGCGAGCTGCTCGTCGCTGGACGTGGAGTCGGTGCTCGAGCCCGTCGCTGCAGAGGTGTCCGCGGGAGCCGATCCGCACGCGACGGAGACTGCGGCGAGGAGGACTGCGAGGAGGGCCCGGGCAGAGGTTCGGCTCGTCATCGAGTGCGAACCTAACTGCGCAGATACCCAATTCAAAGCGCGAGCATGGCTGTTTTGGGGGAGCTTTGCCTCAGAATCGGCACCGTGGAGCACATTGCTACAACGTCATTTGGCGCGTTTTTACCGGAGTTCGGGCGTGCACGCTCGAGCTGTGGCGTTCGGGCTCGCTCGTGCTGATTTGTTCATGGATGAGGCGACGCGCGCTAGTTGGCAGTCGCTATTTTGGATACGAAGCTCGCGCTCACTGCGGAATATCGCTGCGTGGTCACGCCCGGGGCGACCTGCGATACTGAAGGTCCGATGCGCTCCTCTACACTCGCTCTCGTTCTGGTCGGAACCCTGTCGGCGGGTGGCTCGGCGGTGGCCTGCAGCTCGACCGGCTCGGTCGGAGGCGTTGACGGCAGCGACGGAGGCACCAGCGGAGCCACCAGCGGCGGCACGAGCGGGGCCACCAGCGGGGCCACCAGCGGTGGTAGCAGCGGCGCGAGCGGCGGGACCAGCGGCGCGAGCGGCGGCCTCGACGGAGGCATCGACGGCGCAGGCACCGACGGCGGCGACGCCGGCCAGGTGGGCACGCCCGCGGTCCAGCTCATCGGCCGGTTCGACACGAGTGATCCCGCGGGGCCCCGGTTCGCGTGGCCAGGCACGCGCATCATCGCCAACTTCGACGGCACCGCCGCCAGCGTGAAGCTCACGCAGACACCCGGCTTCGAGGCGGCGTTCCCGACCTACTTCGACGTGGTCGTCGATGGCGTCCTCGGCACGCCGTTCACGGTGAGCGGCACGCAGACGGTCGTTCTCGCCAGCGGCAAGCCGGCGGGCCCGCACACCGTCGAGATCATGAAACGCACCGAGGCGAACTTCGGCACGGTGCGCTTCGAGGGCTTCACGTTCAGCGGCGGTGCCGGGCTCCTCGCGCCTCCAGCGCCGCTCGCGCGCAAGATCGAGCTCCTCGGAGACTCGACCATCGACGGCTACGGCATCGAGGGCAACTTCAGCACCACGTGCGCTGGCGGCGCGCCTCCGCAGTACGACGAGGCCCGCAAGAGCGTCTCGTGGCTCACCGCCGCCGGGCTCGGCGCCGAGCTGCATCTGCTCGGCTACTCGGGCAAGGGCCTCGCGCGGAACGAGGGCGGCGGGGCGGCCGACACGTTCCCGGTCATCTACACGCGGACGCTGCCCGACGTCCCCAGCAGCACGTGGACGTTCTCGTCGTGGGTCCCGGACGCCGTGGTCATCGCGCTCGGAGGCGCTGACTACAGCGGCGATCCGCCCAACGGCGACGGCACGTTCCCCGCGACCTTCAACGCGACGTATCTCACGCTGCTCAGCGACATCCGCACGCGCTACGGCGCGAGCACGTACGTGTTCCTCACCGTCTGGTCGCAATACAAGGCGTACGACGGCGTGCGCCAGGCGATCGGCGCCGCCATCGATGCCGCCATCGCCGGTCGGCCCGCGGGCGAGAAGAACTACAGGCTCGACCTGCCCGAGGCGAATTTCGCCACCGACGAGACGGGCTGTCAGCTCCACGCCAACGAGGCGCATCACGCGGCGATGGCGACGCTGGTCATCAAGGGCATCAAGGACGTGACGAAGTGGCCTTGACCCGCCGGCCCGCTACTCGATGACGCGCAGACGCTTCTTCTCGCCGAGGCCCTTCTGGCTGCCCTCGAGATCGGGCGTCTTCACGAAGACGTCGTCGGGCGAGAGCGCCACGGGCGCAGGCGCCGGCTTCCACTCGGCGTAGTCGTCGGGAAGAGGCCCGGGCAGCGTCGGCTGCACGGTGCGCTCGAGGAGCTGGAAGTCGTGACGCACGACGAGCTCGAGCGGCAGCCCCTTCGACGGTCCCGACTGCTTGAACCACGCGCGCGCGGCGTTGACGTTGTTGATGAGCACCCAGTGCTGCGGGTCGGTCTTCGCGGCGAGCGTGAAGAGCTCCATCATCGCGTCGTAGTCGCCGCGCTCCTTCGCGATGCACGCGAGGTGATTGTAGACGAGACCCGGGCACGGGTAGTCGAGCTCGAGCGCGCGCCGCACGTGCTGCTCGGCGAGATCGAGCTTTCCCTCGTGGTAGTAGGCGGCGCCGAGGTCCATGTGCGCGGCGTGGAAATCGGGCAGCCGCGCGAGGATCGCCTCGTAGTCGCGTGACGTGTCCTTATAGGCGACGCGCAGGCCGTGGTTCGCGAAGAACCACTCGTTGAGCATCTTCATCGTCGCCTCGTCGGCGTCGAAGGGGGTCTTCATCTCCTGGAAA